>CANHDN010000051.1 GCA_947459415.1 Bacteroidota bacterium | reverse complement strand
TTTGAGCAATTTCTTTTAATTGTTTTAAAATAACTTGGTGAGCAATATGCACCCCATCAAATGTACCCTGCGTTACTATTGCATTGTTAATTTTAGGGAGCTCTGTAATATTTTTGTATACCTTCATGTGCTTGTGCGAAAATAGCAAAAAGGAAACATGTTAAACCATTTTTGCTATACATATAAAAAATAAGTCCGCCCAATAAATTGGGCGGACTCTTAACCTATGAAATACAAGCTACCCTGCTAAATTATTTTATAAGCACCTTGGTAGTATGTTGTTTTAATTCAGTCTTAGGTAACACTACCTTTAACATGCCATCTTCAAAGGCTCCTTCAATTTTTGAATGGTCTATGTTCTCTGGAAGTGAAAAACTTCTAGAAAATTTTCCATAAAAATTTTCAACCATATGAAATTTATCTTCCTTTTCCTCATTCTTTAGCTTACGCTCGCCGCTAATGGTCATGATGTTTTTTTCAATAGATATGTTAATTTCATCCTTTTTTAAACCAGGTAAAGCTAGATGAACCTCAAATAGATTTTGTTTTTCTAATACATCCACCCGAGGGGTAAAAAATACATTTCTCTCAAACTTACCCAAACCCTCATTAAAAAAGGATTCAAATAAGCTGTTTACTTCATTTGGCATCATTCTTTCCCTGAAGAACTCTCTTGCCGGATTCATTTTAATAAGTGTCATTGTCTTGTTTGTTAAATTTTGTAAGATATCTAAAAGCGACAAGTGTCGTTCCAAATTGATTTACAAGACATTATGTCAATATTTGAATGAGGAAATTATGAAAATAAAAGATTAATATGACTAATTGACCTTAACAAAAACAAAGAACTATCAAATTGTCAGTTATCAATATAAACATGCAAATCTTCACCAATAAGCTGAGCTATTTTTTTACATACCTGTTGAGTTAACTCTTCGCGAGAAGCTAATTCTCTTTTCACTTGATTAAATTGTTCTCTAAAGGCAACTGGTTTTGGAGGCATACTCTTAGTTACAGGTAATTCTGGATATAGGGCATTCACATTACCCGCATAGGAAGCAAAATGAACTTCATCACTTACTTCCTCGCTCAACACATTACTGGCAACTACTTGAGTTGTTTGAGTAGAAACCAATTGATAAAATACCCGATAATACAACCTTCTTTTTTGGAATTGATCTTGATATTTAACCTTTTTAAATCGAGTGATGGTTTGAGGTAAACCATTAGGAATTTGGGATGGTATTAGCTCTGAATAAGCCTCGAACGCCTCCAAAGAATCTTTTCGAACACCATCATCTTCATAAACCAAATCACTGATAGCAGTCATTAAAACATACTTTAATCCAATCACTTTCCCGGCCTTTGCGGCACTTTCAGGGTCTACCATTCCGCTCATTCCTAAAGATTGCTCGCGTAACATACTTTCTAAGGAACTCCTATCTACCACTCTTAAAAATGGATTTTTATGTTGAACCAATGTTGCTATTATTTGTTGGTATAATCGGGTATCAAATCCTTGTATTTTGGTTTGATTTTGTACAGGTAAAATACCCAAACCAATAGAAGCTTTTATAAGCGCTTCTTCTTTAAGATTTAATGCATTTTTATAGGTTTGGTCCAACTTAACAACCTTTTCAAAGTCTCGGTATGCTTCTTTATATTGAGCTAAATTCAACATTTTTTGTCCATGCAAGTACAAGGGCTCTAAAATACTTTTTAATCGCAATACGGTAGCATCTTTGTAGGTTGAATCTATTTCTGAAATTTTTGTAAATACTTGCTCTGCTAGATCGTATTTATTATTATTCAAATGCGAAACACCCACATCATATTGTTTTGTAATGAATTCATTTTTTAAGTCCTCAAAAATTGGATCATACATACTAACCCATGGTAATTCCACGCCAACAGATTGGCATTTAGCAAAATATTTCCTACATGAGAGAAATTGTTTAATGGCTTTTTCATCTTCTTTCTCTATCACATATTTATTAAAGGCAGAGAATTTATTCTGTAACACAAAGCCTCCACTTTTTTGCAACGCTTGCATAGCCTCTATATGATTTGGCTTGATGAGTAAAATATTGTAATAATAGTTTGCTGCAGCATCCATATCACCTTGCTCAAACGCTGCATTACCTAATTTTAAATATTGTTTACTTGGATCGCAGGAAGCAAAAAATAATAAGCCTATAAGCCATAAAAAATAAACACGCATCGTTTTTACATTTTTTCAGGAACTTGAATTCCTAGCAGCGAAAATCCAGATTTTAATACCTGAGCAGTTAGTTTACAAATTAAAATCCTACATGCCTTTTGATCAGGATTTGATTCTTTCATTATTGGATGATCATGATAAAACAAACTATAAATTTTAGCTAACTCATAAACATAATTACATAATAAACCTGGGCTCATATCTTTACCTGCTTCAGCAATGATTTGAGGATACTGGTATAGCTTAATAATCAAATCCTTCTCTACCTTACTTAATTGAACTTGGCTCAAATTAAAAATATCTGAATGATCTCCTACCATGCGTAGAATAGATTTAATTCTTGCATGAGTGTATTGAATAAATGGCCCTGTATTACCTTGAAAATCTATACTTTCTTCTGGATTGAATAACATTTTTTTTCTAGGATCTACCTTAAGTAAATAATATTTTAAGGCCCCCAATCCAATAGTATGATACAATTCAGACAAAGCTGCCTCAGATTCACCTTCCATTTTTCCCAGGGCTTGAGTGGTTTCTTTGGCAGTATGTTCCATTTCTGCAATTAAATCATCTGCATCTACAACGGTTCCTTCCCTACTTTTCATTTTACCATGAGGTAATTCCACCATGCCATAACTTAAATGGTAAATGCCAGCCGCGTAGGGCTTTTCTAATTTTAATGCAATTTGTTGTAATACATTAAAATGATATTCTTGCTCATTTCCAACTACATAAATAGATCTATTGCAGTTAAAATCTTTATATTTTAGCTCAGCTGTTCCTAAATCTTGGGTAATATAAACAGAGGTTCCATCTGCGCGTAAAACTAGTTTTTGATCCAATCCCTCTGCACTTAAATCTATCCATATTGAGCCATTATCTTTGGTATAAAAAACGCCTTTTTCTAAGCCCTCTTGAACAATTTCTTTACCCAATAAATAGGTATTTGATTCATAATAATATTGATCAAATTGAACACCTAATTTTTGGTAAGTATAATCAAAGCCTTTGTATACCCAAGAATTCATCATTTTCCAAACCGCCAATGTTTCCTCATCTCCTGCCTCCCATTTTACTAATAATTCTTGCGCGGCTAACATACATTTTGCCTTTTTTGAAGCATCCTCCTCTGAATACCCATTTTCAATCAAGTCTTTTACCTCTTGTTTGTAATGTTTATCAAAAATAACATAGTACTTGCCAACCAAGTGATCACCTTTTAAACCACTGCTCTCAGGTGTTTCACCATTACCAAACTGCATCCAGGCAAACATGCTTTTGCAGATATGAATACCACGATCATTCACAAGATTACAGGTAAAAACTTGATGACCATTTGCCTTCAAAATTTGAGCAACAGAATAACCTAATAAGTTGTTTCTGATATGTCCAAGGTGAAGCGGCTTATTGGTATTTGGCGAAGAATATTCTACCAAAACAGCTTCTTTAGAATTCGGTTCAGCCAAACCAAAATTTGGATTCGACCCCATTTTTTGTAAAAAGCCTAACCAATATTGTTGTTTAATACTTAAATTTAAGAATCCTTTTACTACCTGAAAACTTGCTAATTCTGGAAAATGTTGTAATAGAAATTCCCCCAAAGTTTCTGCTGTTTGTTCTGGATTTTTTCTGCTTGCCTTTAATAAAGGAAAAACCACATAGGTAAAATCACCTTCAAAATTAGCGGCTGTTTTTTCTATCACTATGACCTCTGGCTTAATTTCTAGGCCAAACAACTGGTGTATGGCATAGGATAGCTGGGCTTTTATCAAATCTTGTATCATATATCTGTTAAAGCCTCAAATATAAAGACAGACTTAAACATTTGAGGGTTTTATTTCAAATTTTGTCCAAAGTTCTTGTGCGTGAATTAGAATATAAACGCTAGATAAACACTTTTTAAACCCGCATCAGTCGCTCCGCAGCTTTCTCTAAAGTTTCATTTTCTTTAGCAAAACAGAAACGCAGCACATTGTTATCTATTTTTTTCTGGTAAAAAACAGATGTTGGAATACTAGCTACCTTATGTTCTTTGGTTAAACGCAAGGCAAAGTCAAGGTCGCGTTCTTGCGTAATCTTAGCATAGTTGAGCATTTGAAAATATGAGCCTTTGCAAGGCAAAAGCTTAAAGTTTGAACCCTTAATGAGTTTTTGAAAGATGTTCCTTTTTTCTTCATAAAATTGATTGAGTTGTAGGTAAGCGTCTGAATCATCCATATAATCTGCCAAAGCATATTGTATAGGCGTATTGGCACTAAATGCCATAAATTGATGTACTTTTCTAAATTCTTTGCTCAAATTTTCAGGAGCTAATACGTAGCCCATTTTCCAACCTGTGGTATGGTATGTTTTCCCAAAAGATGAAACAATAATGCTGCGTTCGGCAATTTTTGGAAACCTAGCTACACTTTGGTGCTCGGCACCATCAAAAATGATATGCTCATAAACCTCATCACTCAGAACTACCACATCCGTATTATCTAAGATCTTTTGCAATTGCAACATATCCGATTCACCCAAAATACTTCCTGTAGGGTTATGAGGGGTATTAATCATAATCATGCGGGTCTTAAAATTAATGAGTTTTTTTACTTCATTCCAATCTATCGCATAATCTGGATATTTCATTTCATAAAAAACCGCCCTTCCTCCATTAACCTCAATGGCTGGTACATAACTATCATAACAAGGTTCTATTACAACGACCTCATCTCCTTCACCAACCACAGCACTTACTGCTGCATAAATTCCATGTGTACCACCTGGAACAATTGTAATCTCTGTATCTGGATTATACCTAGCACCATATAAGCGCTCTGTTTTTTCTGCAATTTTTTCTCTTAATTTTAAAAGTCCGGGCATGGGAGCATATTGATTAAATCCCTTTTCCATATAGTTGCTCACCAAAGAAATTAACTTAGGTGAACAATTAAAATCCGGAAATCCTTGAGCCAAATTGATGGCATTTTGCTCTAAGGCATGCGCCGACATAACCGAAAAAATAGTTGTACCAACATGTGGCAATTTACTCTTTACTGAGCCGCTAAAATTCATTCCAATGCAAACTTTTAATAGTCAATGATAACACTATGATAACATTTAAACAAAATCAATTTACAATGATTTGAAAGCGTGTTTTTTAAATTAGACCCAACTATATTTACTTTACATCTAATTTCTAAAAATCTTTGGTGAATCTACATCTTTTTAATAATATCGTGAACAAATTAACTAGTAAATGATATACTTAATTGCAGATAGTGGATCAACCAAAACAGATTGGTGCCTTGTAAATAGTGACAACCAATCTCAAAAAATCTATCATACCATCGGTTATAACCCCTATTTTATAGATACTGAAGCGATCTATTATTCATTATCAGAAAATCTTCTAAAAGATATGGAGGGCGAAAGCGTAGATGAAATTTTCTTTTATGGCGCAGGTTGCAGCACACCAGAGAAAAAGGATATCGTATATAAGGCCTTACTCAGAAGTTTTCCTTCTGCAAAAAACATTGTGGTTGATCATGATTTATTAGCCACCGCAAGAGCTTTATTAGGTTCAAAGCCAGGTTTTGCGGCCATTCTAGGTACTGGTTGTAATACTTGTTTATACAATGGTGATACCATCTCACAGAATATAGATTCACTAGGCTATTTGTTAGGTGATGAAGGCAGTGGCAGCCACATTGGTAAAAAAATTGTACGCGATTTTATGCGGGGTAGATTAGAACCAGAATTACATAATCGCTTTAAAGAGCGCTTTCAAATAGAAGGAAATGAGCAAATTTTTCATACCTTATATACCACTCAATTTCCTAATAGATATTTAGCTAGTTTTTGCAAGTTTGCAGATGAGTATGTTGGTCATCCTTATATCAGAAATAAAGTTCGCGATTCTTTTCGCGATTTCTTTAAAAACCTGGTGAGTAAATACCCAGACTACCAATCACACCATTTTAATTGTGTGGGTTCTGTTGGTTTTGTTTTTAAAGATATTTTAGAAGAGGTTGCGCTTAGTTATGATATGAAAATTGGGAAAATCATAAAATCTCCACTTCAAGATTTGGTAGATTTTCATTTAAAAAGTGGCGAATAATTTTAATCATTTAAATTGAGCCATTTATAAATCTACCATCCAAATTTAACTAATCACAAACTTTGGTAAAAACCCGTAGTGGCAGGGAAGTACTATCTTCCCTCCAATAGTTTGAATGCCTAATTGAATCTAAAAAAAATATGGCTTGCTCCGTTGTCAGTGGATAAGCATTTAACTGTGGTTGCAATACCAATAAGATGCGTGCATCTTTAATATATGGAAAATGATACAAGCTATCTCTATCTGCCACATGAGGCATAATATTGCTCTGGGCACAAACGGATTCTTGAGTAGGTATTTCGTTTAATTTGGCATTTACTGCGCCAATGTTGAATGGAGCCTGATAGCGATCTACTAAATACAAATTCTCGCGTATGGGCTGAAATTCGGCTTTGCGTTCCTGCATAAATAAATAGGTGGTAAAAGCCGTTAACAAGCAAGTTAATACTAGTAAAACACCTTGTATTTTTGCAGATTTCAAACTGCTTACATATGCTATGATGGCCAGACTAATAATAGGTGCTAATTCTATTTGGTAATGATACGAAATGCCCCAAAATGACAATTCTTTATTCCAAAGTTTCTGCATAAATATTGGCAAAGCCAACAATAAAAATTTTGGTTTTAATAATAAAAATACACCACCTGAAAGTAAAGTTACAAATAAAAATTCTTGTTTAACTAGTTCATATGGGTCTGGCTGAACCTGACTTTTATAAAACAATTCTAACATGTGTAAAGGCTTACTTACTATATATACTAAAATTTCTTTTAGGCTCCCTCCCATGTATGAATATCTGTTTAATTGTTCAAATTTTTGTACTGGATTTAAACTTGGCATTATAAGCACACTCGCTGCAAGAAACCAGACTACAGATCCAATAAATAAAAGAATTGCTAGGCGTTTATTTGGTAAGTGGTACTGGTAACTATGATAAAACATAGCTACAGATAAAAAGGCTGTAAAAATGGCTAAGTTTTCTTTGGAAATTAAAATAGCCATGAAACAAATTATCGTTAACTTCCTATTATTTTGAATAAAAAAATACCAGACCCAAGGTATAAAGCAAGCTCCAATTACATTATCATGAAAGTCAAAGGCAATTGCCGCATAAATGGTAAATCCAGTATAAAATTGCAATAAAATGAGCGGAATAAATCGTGGGTTGAATGCCTGCAATTTGGCTAATTTTACTATTCCAATACCAGCAAAAATGAGTGCTAGGTTTTGAAACACCAATAAGGTATATGACCCAAAAATATAATAAAACGGACTTAATATAGGAACCCACAAACTAATGTGTAATGCCAAATAAGGGAGGGTTCTACCTGGCAAAAGCTGCGAAATTTGAGCTTGCTCGAAGTGAGCGTAATGATATAAGGCTTGATTAGCAATTCCATAATCGAGTCCGGAGGATCGAAAATAAAAATGATTTAGAATGGAAACTAAGCCAAAAATAAAGAAGAAAAATACATGAATTAAAAGCAGTATCCGATTCAAGATTTCAGAATATTAGCGAAGACCAATTTCACGTAAACGTTCATTCAAATATTCGCCAGCAGAGATTGGAGATTCTTTAACTGGATTGCTTTCACTTACACATTGGGGTATGGCATCTAATCGCATTTCACTGCGTGGATGAAGAAAAAACGGAATGGAAAATCTACTATTACTCCATTGATTCTTAGGAGGATTTACAACTCTGTGGGTAGTACTCTTGAGCTCATTATTGGTTAAACGTTGCAACATATCACCTACATTTACCACCAATTGTTCTGGCAATGCAGTAATAGAAACCCATTCATTTTGCTTATTTAAAACCTGCAATCCATCTGCACTTGCGCCCATAAGCAAGGTAATTAAATTAATATCTTCATGCTCGGCTGCGCGCACGGCAGATTTAGGTTCAGCCGTAATAGGTGGATAATGTATTGGGCGTAAAATACTATTCCCTTTATATATTTTATCATCGAAATAAAATTCATCTAATTGCAAAAACAAGGCAATCGCACGTAACATATGTTGACCTGTTTCTTCTAGTTGTTTGTAGGCTAATAAGCCATAGGTATTAAAATCTGGCAATTCTTCCACCCACACATTTTCTGGGTATCCTTCTTGGATAGCTTCTTCGGCACTTAATTGTTGGCCAAAATGCCAAAACTCTTTAAGGTCTCCTTCATTTCTACCCTTGGCATGTTCCTTACCAAAACTTGTATAACCTCGCTGCCCGGCCAATCCGGGAATTTCATAGTTTTTCTTATTGGCTTCAGGCAAAGAAAAAAAAGCTTTACATGATTCATATAATTTTTGACTCACCTCTTCTTCCAATAGATGACCTTTTAGGGCTACAAAACCTATATCTTGGTAAGCTGAACCAAGGGCCTGCACAAATGCATCCTTTTTGATTGGATCATTGCTTAAAAAATCTCTTAAATCAATAGAAGGTATCATACGATTCATTATTATTCGCTTGCGCTTGTTGTTTGTTTTTTAAATAATTCGGGAAAGCTATTAAATTCTTTTCTATAGTACAAGCCAGTTCCAGAGGTCACCACATTCCGATTGTATAAAGCATCAAAACCACTTTTATTAAATATTTTAAATTTTGTATTCCCATTTTTCTTGAGGCTATAATTGGCCGAAAAATTAGTTTGAGTTTGATCCATGGCATAGCTTGTTTGAACTTCTAGCCTATTATCTAAAAACTTTTTGGAGGCAGACAACAATACAGTTCTGCTTCTTGTAGGGTCGGAAGCATTCAACAAATTCACACTTAAATCAATATTTGGCACGGCTTTTCCTAACAATCCGGCAGCTTGTTTACTTAATAAATCAGAAACGGTTTGGGATCCAACCGAATTACTTAAATTATTATTGGTGTTGGTAATGGGCACAAAACTTCCCGAAATTAATAAGAAAAGCATTTGTTGATTCATCATCTCTGGCTCGCGTCTAAAATTAGACACAACAGCATTTAACTCTGATGCATTTGCACCAGTTAGGTTATTCTGCAAATCTGGAAAATTTAAATCAAAAACAAATTCAGGTTTTTCAACAATCCCCTTAATATTAATAATACATTCAACCGGTAAACGAACATTAGGGTCTGGAGCTTTACTCATATTTACAATCTCACTAATACTTGTTTTTAAACGATAAATCCCCTGAATATCTAGGCTACCCTTTAATGGATCCCCACTCCATCTAATTTTGCTCCCCTTTTTTAAATCAAACTTTTTGGCAACCACATTAAGTGCACTAAACCGATATTCTCCTTCACTTAATTCATAAATTCCGTTCATCGTAAAATTCCCATTTGGCAAATAATCTAGATTCAGCTTTCCAGCGCCAATGGCTTTAATTCTATCATCAGACTTTGCATCAAAAACCAATTGAATTTCTGCATTTGTATTTACATCTAATTTCATAAATACACCCACTCCAAAAGCCACTCCCCTGCCTTTAGAAACATATTCAGCTAAGGTGTCTCTGGATACGAAATTGATATAATTTTCTCCAGTTTCATTGCTTACACCAAAAGGATTAATTCTAATTTTGGTACCCTTTTCAGATTTTGCATCAATATACATGGAAAGATCTTTACTAGTCCCTTTCATGGCAAATTTTCCAGAAGCATAAGCACTACCGTAGAAAAGTTCATTATTTTTTTGATTGGTTTGTAATACCTGAAACGATTTAAATTGATCGATGGTGATATTATATTTTAAATCAGAAAAATTATTGTGCAAAATTTGCCCACTCACATCTGCAGTTTTACCAAATACATCTTGCAATTTAAAAGGAATAATTTGAACTAAGTTATCATTCAAGTTTATTCTAGCTTCTGCGATTTTATAATTGGTCTGCAAATAATCTACCTTCAGTGCTACTTGATCCAATACCAATTGACCATCTAAACTTAATTTTTGAATTGGACCAGAAATTTTGGCATTTAGTTTTGCAGTTCCTTCATACAATTTCACATAATCTTTTACAAATGCTTGAAAAGCTGTAATGTTAGAATTAGCAAAGTCTATATCAAAATTTAAATATCTTTTAGCAATATCATATTCTCCAACACCCTTTAAGTTTTTCAATTTACCTTTGTTAGAATAAAAATCAATTAATAAATCTTCTTCTAATTCTCTATAACCAATATTGAGCACAAAATCTCCTAAAGTATCTTTATCTAAACATAGATCTGAAGTATTAATTTTGCCAATCAAAACATCTCTGGCACCCATATTTTTATAAACCAAATATCCTTCTGCCAAACCATCTATATTCACCCCAATATTCCTATCAAATTGATTAATGGTATTTAAGTTTAATTGTGAAAGATTTGCACTCATATTTTTGGAATTCCCTATAAAATTATAAAAGCCATCTAAAACAATTTGTTGATTTGAATTAGTGAGTGTGAAATTTTCAAAATCAACTTTATTATGATTTAAAAATACAGTTTTACCGGGCAGTATATTCCATCTATCTGAGCCAGATTTAATCCAAGATGTTGCAAAATCTAACCAAAAACCGTTCGATTCGAAAAGAATTTTATTAGAAATATTACCAGTTAAAAAGCTTAAACTATCTTCTACTTGATATTGCAATGACAATTGATTGTTGGAGGCATCTGCTTTTAAAGCAAAATCGCCAATAAGCAGCGTGTCTGCTTTGCCAAAACTCTTAAATCCTAACAAAAACTGTAAAGATTCTGTTTCTTCCTCATTTAATTTAAAAGTTGTTTGGTTAAGTTGCCAGCCAAATAAATTTACCTGACCAATATAACCTATCAAGTCATAGCTATTATTTTCACTATTCACCTTACCTTCTAAATCGATATTATTGATGGAAATACCCGGAAACAACAAAGGAGCAATATTGTTCGTGTTACTAATTTGAACATCAAATTTAAAAAGTTGATAATCTTGTTTCGGTTTTTGTATTTTGAAATAAGAGTTTCCAATGTTAAGAGTCCAATAGGTGAGTTGCTCAACAAGATGTGCAAAATTAAACTGACCCTTCATATTGGCTTTCATAAAATCGCTGGTAATTGAAACAGATTCTTGTTCAATTCCATTTTCAGTCTCAAG
This sequence comes from Bacteroidota bacterium, assembly GCA_947459415.1. Lineage (GTDB taxonomy): Bacteria > Bacteroidota > Bacteroidia > UKL13-3 > UKL13-3 > B1. Next base: position 4,217 of record CANHDN010000051.1, on the reverse strand, counting down.
TCTTAATTGGTTTATTTTATAGGTGTAAGCATTTTTTTCATATTGAAAATCGTCTAAGACAAAAGTCCCTTCATGTTCATTTAAATCTTTAAAATAATAATCTGCCATAAAATGGCTACTCAAGAGAATTTCAGACTTACCCAATTTTAGTTTTCTTAGTCTAGCTTCATTTAATACACCATTAACTTTTATGTGTGTATAAGGATTACTTAAGTCTAAATCTATAGCGGCAGAAAGATTTAAATTTGTATCACTTATTTGAAGTGTTGATACAATATCTTTATTTTTTATCAATCCTTTAAAATCAATATTTTTGTATGTATAGTCATGATAGGCAAAGGCATTCACCTGTGTTTCAAATTTAGTTTCTAATACATTTAAATTAAATCCTTTACCATTTACTTTAGCCACCAAATCTAATTCACCAAAATCTTTTTTATCTAAGTATTTACCAAGTTCAAAGTGATTCAATTTAAAAATCCCAGCATATTCACTCAATTGAGTACTTTCATTCAGTTTCATATTTAAATCTGTTTGGGCCGAACCAAACTGAGTTTCCAGGGTACCAAAACTTACAAAATCATTATAAAAACCTGTGAAATTCCCTTTGTAAATTACTTTACCTAGCTTAACTAATTCTTTAGGCATGGGTAAATCAATTATTTTCTCCAATTCACATGCAATGGTGGAAGCATATTGCACTTTAAAATCCATAAAAGTTTCTTCCATCTCGGGCAAACCTCTAAAATTTACATCACCCACAAATCGGGTATCGTTCCCAACATGAGCTAAAACATTTTTAATTTTCAGGTTACTAATTGGCCCTTTCGCTTCGCCGCTAATAAATGCCTTGAATTGATAGTTATTAAAGGATGGTGCGAAGAAAGCAATATCTTTTGCGTCTATTTCAGATTGATTTAAACCAATACTAAAGGATACTTTGTTAATAAAATTACCATAATCACCATAGCTTTTGGAATTTAAACTAAAATAGTTTTTTATGTGGCTATAGGGGGTAATCAGATCCAATTTAGCCAGTTCAATGATACTAGGAGCAATAATCGCATAGGCACTTAACCTATTAATTTGAAAACCAGATCTTTCAATACAAGACAAATTTTTAATATCAAATGCTAAAGAGTCATCAATGATTTGAAATCGTTTAGACCTAAAATTAGTATGAGATATATCAATTCTACTATAATCAAATCCCTTCTCAATGAAATTACTTGTTGAATCGATGAACATAAACCTCGAATCCATGCATTCAAGATTTCTAAACTCTAATACAAATGGAATTTTAGATTTACTCACAACGGTATCATTTGGGTCAGTAAACAAATTTATAACATCAAAGCTATACGTGCCATCTTGATAGGTTGTCATTTTACATAAGCCCTCATCTAAAACCAAATCATTAAGTATAAAATGAGTGGAGTCTATGTTTAGACCTATTAAATTGAACTGAATTCTTCCAGCATAAAAGGTTGTATCTCCTTTTTGATCTGCAAAATTCACCTTTCTTAAACTAAAATAGGTCCAACCATCATATTTAATTTCTCCAATGGTAATATTTGTATGAAAGGTGTTGTTTAAGTACGTAGTTAGCTTATTTACAGCATAATTTTGAACAGAATGAGCGTTTAATAATAGATAAAGTAGCATCAGCAAACCAAGCAGGCCTGCAAATAAAACATAAGATATTTTGATAAACTTCTTTAGCAACGTAGTTTTGCGAGAAAGATAAACAATTATAATTGTGAGCGCAAATTTGCAAAAAGATATTTTAATTCTAGCTATTGAATCTTCCTGCGACGATACAGCCGCAGCCATTATTAGAAACGGAAAAATATTATCTAATAAGGTTGCCACCCAAGGAATTCATGAGCAATATGGCGGTGTAGTGCCAGAATTAGCGGGTAGAGCACACCAACAAAATATTGTTCCAGTGGTAGAAATTGCTTTAAATAATGCAGGCGTATCACTTCAACAATTAAGCGCAATTGCTTTCACCAAAGGACCAGGATTAATTGGTTCATTGATGGTTGGTAGCTCATTTGCCAAATCATTAGCTCAATCTTTACAAATTCCATTGATAGGAATCCACCACATGGAAGCCCATGTTTTGGCTCATTTTATTGATGATCCAAAGCCAAATTTTCCATTTTTATGCTTAACGGTGAGCGGAGGGCACACGCAAATTGTTAAAATGAATGATTATTTTGATTCAGAAATTTTAGGAAAAACAATCGATGATGCAGCAGGAGAAGCTTTTGACAAAGCAGCCAAAATTTTGCAATTGCCATATCCTGGAGGTCCTTTGCTTGATAAATTTGCAAAAGAAGGAGACCCACATGCTTATGTTTTTCCTCAACCAAACATACCTGATTTAGATTTTAGTTTTAGTGGTTTAAAAACTTCCATTTTATATTTTCTGCAGAAGAAAATGAAAGAAAATCCTCAGTTTATAGAAAGCGAATTGAATAATTTATGCGCATCTATACAGCATACATTTGTAAAACACTTAATGAAAAAGTTAATACTAGCTTCGGTTCAAACCGGAATAACTGAGATTAGTTTAGCGGGCGGAGTCTCTGCTAATTCTAGCTTACGATTAACGTTAAGTGAAGAAGGAAAAAAAAGAAAGTGGAATACCTATATTCCAGCTTTTGAATATTGTACCGATAATGCTGCCATGATTGCCATCGCTGCACATTTTAAGTTTTTAAAGGGAGAATTTGAACCATTAAATGTTTCTCCATTTGCTCGTTAATTTTAGCTAATTTACTCCTTGCAAAAGTTAAAAGTAAAAACTATTTTTATAAAAATATTTAGCATTGAAAAACATCATCCTTTTGAGGCATGCCAAAGCCGAAAAATTGAAATCTGAAATAACAGATTTTGAGCGAAATTTAGACGAACGGGGTAAAAATGATGCATTTCTTATGGCAAAGCAACTTGAAAACACCCCTTTTATTCCAGATCAAATCATTGCTAGTCCGGCAAACAGAACCAAACAAACTGCAAACATTTTCTCAAAAACTTTACATGTTAAAAACCTAGAACTTGATACAAATATTTATGAAGCAGATATTTCAGATTTGATTCATGTAATTAAAGAAATAGACGATCAATACAATCAAGTCTTACTGGTAGGCCACAACCCAAGCATTACCGGATTGGTTGGTTATTTAACTAAAACTTTTATTGTCCATATTCCAACATCTGGCATCGTTGTTGTTGAGCTACCAATGATAACTTGGAAACAAACTCAACAGAGAATAGGAAAGATTATATGGCATACATCACCCAAAGAAATGCCTCTTTTTTAAAATTTTAAACTTAAAACATGTTACGAAAAACGCTTTTTTTCTTAATCATTAACATATCTGTTCTATTTGCACAGGCTCAAGAATTACCGTTCAGCGGGACTAAAAACAAAAAAGCAGAATATCATTTTGGAGAGGCCTTAAAAACCTTTCAAATGCAAGATTATGATCGCACACAAAATTCATTGAACAAAGCCTTAGCCATTGATCCAAATTTTATTGACGCTTACATGATGTTGGCTGAAATAAAAAAAGACGATGAAAAATATGATGAAGCGATTGCTTTATACAATAAAATCATACTCATAAATCCAGAATTTCCAATGAGTTATTTTGGCAGAAGCAGGTGCTATTTTATGAAAAGAAATTATGAGCTTGCTTTTAATGATGCCTCTAAATTTATGGAGTTTCCAGATTACTACCAGAAACATGATCAAATTAAAACAGTGAAAGAAAATGCAAATTTTGCCAGAACTGCGGTAAATAAACCATTCCCGTTTACACCTGTAAATTTGGGGAATATGGTTAATTCTATGGATAATGAATATTTTCCTGGTATTACTGCAGATGAACAAATACTCATTTTTACACGCCTCGTAAATGGCCGAGATGAAGAATTTTATAGAAGTACCAAAGTAGATGGAAAATATACTTTAGCACAAAACATGGGATACCCTGTAAATACTGAAAGAAATGAGGGAACAGTATCTTTATCTGCAGATGGGCAATATATTTTTTATACCGCTTGCAACAGACCAAGCGCAAAAGGTAGTTGCGATTTATATCTGAGCAAGTTAGATGGGAATACTTGGTCTGAACCAATTAATCTTGGTTCACCTGTTAATACAGCCTCTTGGGAAAGCCAACCTAGCTTGAGTTTTGATGGAA
>CANHDN010000050.1 GCA_947459415.1 Bacteroidota bacterium | reverse complement strand
CTTACAATCCAAATCCGAAGTAACCTTTGCTGCCGTCTGGGTTAATGCCCTCAAAGAGCACGCCACCTTTTCGATCTTCTAGGCTTAGCTTAACATCTGTGAATGTTGAAACAAGTTTTTTGTCTATGCTTATTAGGATAAATCCGTTTGGAATACCTGCTTTTTTAAGAGGGCTTTTATCGCCCACCTTTTTAATGCGAACCCCATTTGCAATTTTGAGTTTAAGTCTTTCCTCTCGAGGTATAGATTCAAATTCGCAATCTAATAATTTATTGTTTTCAATTTTTTCTGCCTTGGCAAGCTCTGCTTTTCCTTCTTTGTTGCGAAGGGTAGCAGTTAATTCAAGTGTTTTTCCTTTGCGTAAAATGCCAACTAAAACTTTGTCTCCTGGGCTTTTCTTTCCTACTTTTTCTTGTAATTCATTACTTGTATTAACTGCCTCCTGATCTATGCTAATAATAACATCGCCATCTTTCATACCAGCAGCTTCGGCGGCACTATTTTCATTCACCTTGGCAACAAATACACCCTTAACCTCTTTAAGTCCTTCCTTTTCTGCCAATTCATTATTTACATCCTGAATTTGAACACCCAATAGACCGCGCTGAACCGAACCAAATTTCATTAAATCGTCTACCACTTTCTTCATTAAATTTGAGGGTATCGCGAAGGCGTAGCCCGCATATTGGCCGGTTTCGCTAGCAATGGCTGTATTGATGCCAACTAATTTGCCATCGGTGGAAACCAATGCACCACCACTATTGCCTGGATTGACAGCAGCATCTGTTTGAATAAAAGCTTCGATGGCATATTGAGTTTCTTGATTTCTTGGATCACGTATGAGGTTTAGTCCACGCCCTTTCGCACTCACGATACCCGCAGTTACCGTAGAGGTTAGGTTAAATGGATTGCCAACCGCTAACACCCACTGACCAACTTTTACTTGGTCTGAATTCCCTACAACAGCAAATGGTAAATTCTTCTCTTCTATTCTTAATAAGGCTAAATCTGTATTGCGGTCTGTGCCCAAAAGTTCAGCATCATATTCGCGCTTGTCGTTTAGAATTACTTTAATTTTTGAAGCCCCATCAATTACATGATTATTGGTTACAATGTATCCGTCAGAGGAAATAATTACACCCGATCCTGATCCTCTTCTTTCTCTTTGTGGCATCTCAAATCCTCGAAAAAATCCGCCAAAGGGGTCCATTTCAATTGGGTTTTCACTGGCAGGTACGGTAGTTAAAATATGTACAACAGTTGGCGTTACAAGCTCTGCAACTGCCACAAAATCTGGGTTGCTAGCTTCATTTAAATGAGCATATTTAGCCACATAGTCAGATTCAAACCTGTTTTGATTATCCTTGTTAATTAATTTGTTAAGTCCAATGGCAACTAAGCCTCCCAGACTAGCTACCACAAGCATTCCAATATATTTTTTCATACTTTTTGTTTTTCATTTTATTTTTCAAAAATCATTCCAGCATACAAAATGACAGATTTTTATGAAAAATTTATGACATTTTATGGTTGTTTAATTTCATTTTCAATAAAGTTTTTGATTTTGAACCAATAAATAAGTCAAAATTTATCAATTATTTAACGAAGTTTGTGAAATCTTAGTTTGCACCCATGCATTTTTCTCACGATAAGCATCAATATTATTTTGAAAAGTATCTCCGACATGAAATGAAAGGAGAAGAATTAGAATTGTTTGAACTGAAGTTACAAAATGATTTAGCTTTAAAAAACAGTTTTGATTATTACTTAGCTAACAGGATAGCTATTGTGGCAGAGGAATTGGCAGAATATGATGAGCCAGAGATTATGATTAAAAAACCTCAGCGTTGGGGATGGCTCTTAGCTATTTTTTCTCTGCTCGTATTGGTATTAGTGATAGATTTTTATGCCACAGATTTTTACCATCAACAGCAAAAAACGATACGCAAGCCATTGATAGATAAAATAAATGTGTTTAAGAGTTTTCCTAAAAATGAGCCTACAGGTTCTGATGATGTAGATCAAAAAGAATTTAAACAAAGAAGTAATAATCCCGACATGTATCGTGAGGAGGAGGATAGTGCGAATGATATGCTCCTAACACAAATGAATCGTGATCCAAACTGGAATATTGAAGGCGATTATTTTGTTTATGACTCCTTGTTTAAAGTGTTAGAAAATAATCAATTAAATGAGCGAATACGCCTTTTGCGCAGTGGAGTAGATACCTTACAATCAGATACCACCTTAGAGGAGTTGGCCCGCATTAGTTTTTTTGCCAATCCAAATTTAATTCAGAGGCAATTATTGCTTGAGTATTGGGATTCTCCTATTCATATTAGAGGCTATTTATTTAATGGTAAAAAGGTCATATTATATGGCTTTGACACCCATGAAAATATCTATTTAACCTATTCAGATGTGAATAAATCTTATTATATCATTATTCAGAAACAAGCATATTACCTATTTCCAAATGGTTTATTTCAAAAATTAGCTGAGTAACAATGGAGTTTTACAAATATCAAGGTACTGGCAATGATTTTATCATGATAGATGATAGGTTGCATGTATTCCCTACCAATAATAAGGGCTATATTGAACAACTTTGTAACAGGCGATTTGGAATTGGTTCAGACGGTTTAATACTTTTACAAACCCAATTAGATGGAAGCTATTATATGCAATATTTTAATAGTGATGGGGCCGAGAGCAGCATGTGTGGGAATGGTGGACGCTGTTTTGCTCAGTTTATTTTTGATTTAGGTTTAGCAGAAAATGAAATAGCCTTTTATGCCATAGACGGTAAGCACAGGGCAACTAAAATGTATACAGAACAAGGCCAGCCTTGGATTGCCTTGGAGATGATTCCCGTTAGCAAGGTTATTAGGCAAGGAGAAGGGATGTATGAATTGAATACGGGTTCTCCGCATTATGTTTCTTTTATAGCTGAACCAGTGTCAGAAATACCGCTCAATCAATGGGCTAAAGAAATTAGGTATAATGAAACTTATACAGCTGCAGGGATTAATGTAAACTATGTAAACTTGCTCGGATTAAAAGACCTGTGCATGCGCACTTATGAGCGAGGAGTAGAGGATGAAACGTATTCTTGTGGCACAGGAGCAACAGCGGCTGCCTTATCAGCTGCCTTGTATGCAAACCTGCCATCTGGTAAACATGTTATAAAAATAAATGTACCCGGCGGGAATTTAGCTGTTCAATTTACTAGGTTGCCAGAAATAGGAAGGTTTTCAGATATTTGGTTGATGGGTCCTGCAAAACAGGTATTTAAGGGACAACTTTAGCTACTAAAAAAATAGCTATTTTTTTGGTAGCTATTTTTTATTTATCGTATCTTGCCCCACTTAAAGTGTCCTGAAATTGATTGTAGTTAACACACAACCCTTTGCTTTAATTTATGGTCTTTTTATGCATCCTCATTTGGGGGTGTTGCTAGAGCCTCATGTGGTGCAGGTTAACAGCAAGGGAGCTTATACGCTTACCCATCAGCGGATTTTTAGTAAAACAGCAGAATATTTTGAAAAGGGGTTGAGTACAGAAGATTACGAACTAATCAAAATTTTAGATGAGTTAGATGATGATTTTATTTTTAAGCGGTTTTACAAAGATCCCAAAAAGAAAATAAGGACTTCTGAGTTTTTTTCTAAGCATTGTAGTAAAGAGTTATTAGAAGATACCATTAGGCCATTTATTGAAGAAAGAATGAATAAGGTTTTACTTCGTTTGCGAGGTAGAACCATCTTTAAAAATGGAAATGATAATAATCCAACCTCTGTGAAAATTATGGTTGGTGAGGAACAAGCTAATATTTGGTTTCACTTTAAAAACAATCCGGAAGGAATAAGATATTATCCCACGCTCAGATATAAAAATCAGAAAGTGGAGTTTATGTACAAGGGTGCTCAAATTATATCTTTGGCGCCTGCATGGTTATTATTAGATAATCAATTATTTGATTTTGAGAAAAATGTAGATGGTAAGAAACTATTACCATTCATGAGTAAACGATTTATTCAAATACCCAAGAAAACAGAGGAAACTTATTTGAATAAGTTTGTGCTCCAACTGGTAGAAAAATATGATGTAAAAGCAGATTGTTTTAAAATCAATCATTTGCCATCTTTTGGCTATCCGGTTCTTAACATGCAGGCTTTGTTTGAGGATGAAGTGGCGCTTAGACTTCAATTTAACTATGCAAGTATTAGTTTTGATTTTGCTTCAGACCAAGATGTGCATGCTCAATTGATTAAGACTGAAAATGAATATGTTTTTAATAGGGTAGCACGGAACAGAAAATGGGAAGAAACGCGGGCTAAGTTTTTAGAAAAGTTGGGATTAAAACATGCTCATGGTGCTTTTTTTGTGCTACCTAATTTAGAAAATTCAGCAGCTAAAGTTGGTGTTTTGGGGATGGGGTCGGTAAATAAATACGCTTTTTTAGATTGGCTGAGCCTTCATTTTGAAACCCTGAAAGCAAATGGAATAGAGCTCAATCAAGATAGTGAAAGAAATAAATTTTATATAGGTCATAGAGAGCTAAAAATTGAGGTAAATGAACAAAAAGATTGGTTTGATGTAAAAGCAATTGTGCAATTTGGAGAGTTTACTTTTTCGTTTTTATCGCTGCGTGAGTATATCATGAAGGGTAAGCGAGAGTTTATTTTGCCTAATGGATTAATAGCTATTATTCCTGAGGAGTGGTTTGGTAATTTAACAGGGATTTTTGAGTTTAGTACCAGTGAAGATGAACTTAAAATTGAGAAGCATCACATAGGGTTATTGGAAGATATTTCTAATGGTGGTGGAAGGTATGTGAAGATGAGCGATAAGCTGAAGAGTTTAATTGAATATGGGTCTCTTAGAGAGATGGAATTGCCTCAATATTTTAAAGGCACCTTAAGGCCCTATCAAAAAGCAGGATTTGATTGGTTTTATTTTTTAAAGGATAATCAATTTGGTGGATGCTTGGCAGACGATATGGGTTTGGGCAAAACCATTCAAACCTTAGCATTAATTCAGAAAGAAAAGGAACTCTATTTGGAACAGCCTGGCCTGGTAAAATCAAATCTGAGTATTGATTTATCAGACATTGAGTTAGAATCATCCAGGCAACTTGGTTCAGCAGTTCAATTGAGTATATTTGATCAAATGCCATTGGTTCAGACCGAACACAAAGAAGTTTTTTCTGCGCAAGATAATTTACCATCTAATAAAGACGTTTACCTTCAAACTGGAGGTGTTTTGCATCACAGCTTAACTAAAAGCAGCAACGAAAACACGGTTTCAAAAAACTTTATCAGAACCTCTTTGATTGTAGTTCCTAATTCTTTAATATACAATTGGTATAATGAAGCAAAAAAGTTTACACCAGGCTTAAAAGTATTGATTTATACTGGGATAAATAGGGCAAAAAGCACCAAGCAATTTGCTAAATATGATTTAGTGATTTCAACCTATGGAACGGTTAGGGTTGATATTGATATTTTAAAAGAATTTGTTTTTAATTATATCATATTAGATGAAAGTCAAGCCATTAAAAATGCTCATTCGCAAGTATCTAAGGCAGTAAAATTGTTAAAGAGCATGCGAAGATTGGTGTTAACTGGAACTCCGATAGAGAATAGTGTTCAGGAATTGTGGAGTCAGCTTTCATTTGTAAATCCTGGTTTATTGGGGAGTCTGAGTTCATTTCAAGACAGGTTTGTTGCTCCCATAGAAAAACAGAAAGACATTCAGAAAATGCGGCAATTAAAAGCCATCATCAATCCATTTATTTTAAGACGTACAAAGGATCAGGTAGCAACTGATTTGCCTGCCAAAATGGAGCAGGTAGTGTATTGTGAGATGAGTGAAGAACAAACTGAGGCTTACGAGAAAGTGAAATCGCATTATAGAAATGAAATTTTGAAGGTAATTAAAGATATGGGTGTTGCTAAATCTCAATTCACCTTGTTGCAAGGGCTTACCAAATTGAGGCAAATAGCCAATCATCCATTATTGATTAATTCAGATTTTACGGGAGAGAGTGGTAAATTTAATGAGGTAACTGAGATGGCTCAAACGGCCATGGCTGAGGGGCATAAAGTATTAATTTTTTCTCAGTTTGTGAGCCAATTGACCATTTATAAAAATTGGTTCATACAGCAGAAAATTGCATTTTGTTATTTGGATGGTTCTATGAGCAGTGAGGCCAGGCAACAAGCCGTTCAACAATTTCAGGAAGGTGATTATCCTTTCTTTTTAATTTCTTTAAAGGCAGGTGGTTTTGGTCTAAATTTAACCAAGGCAGATTATGTTTTTATGATAGACCCTTGGTGGAACCCTGCAGTTGAGCGCCAGGCTATTGATAGGGCTCATAGAATTGGTCAAACTCAACATGTATTTATTTATAAATTTATTAGTAAAGATACGGTTGAAGAAAAGATTTTAGCATTACAAGAGAAAAAGAAATTACTTGCAGATTCTATGATTGATACAGATGAATCTATTTTTAAACAAATTGATGTAGACGAAATTTTGGAGTTATTAAATTAGTAAGACAATGAAAAATAAAAGAGAAGAACTTTTGAAAATGAGGGCTCAAGCCTTGTTGGGAGGAGGAGAAGAACGAATTGTATCACAGCACAAAAAGGGAAAATTAACTGCCCGTGAGCGAATTCACTTTTTTATGGATGAGGGAAGTTTTGAAGAGATTGGCGCTTTTGTTCAGCATCGTAGTTCAGACTTTGGCATGGAAAAGCAAAAGTTTTTGGGTGATGGTGTGGTTACTGGATATGGAACAGTAAATGGTCGCTTAACGTATGTTTTTTCTCAAGATTTTACTGTTTTTGGAGGTTCTTTGTCTGAAACACATGCAGAGAAAATCTGTAAATTAATGGATTTGGCCATGAAGAATGGTGCACCTCTCATTGGTTTAAATGATAGTGGTGGAGCTCGCATACAAGAAGGTGTTGTAAGTTTGGGAGGTTATGCTGATATATTTTACAGAAACACCTTAGCATCTGGTGTTATTCCTCAAATTTCTGCTATTATGGGGCCTTGTGCTGGCGGTGCGGTTTATAGCCCGGCAATTACAGATTATATTTTAATGGTAGAAAATACCAGTTATATGTTTGTGACAGGGCCAAATGTGGTAAAAACGGTAACACATGAAGAGGTTAGCAGCGAAGATTTGGGTGGGGCAAGTGTGCATAGTACCAAGAGTGGCGTTGCTCATTTTACTGCAGCTAATGAGATTGAGGCCATCCAAAAACTCAAGAAGTTGTTGAGCTATATCCCTCAAAATTGCGAAGAAAAGGCCCCAGATTTATCTTATGAAATGGCAGATGAGTCTAGGACTAAACTAGCTGATATTATTCCGGAGAGTGCTAATCAGCCATACGATATCAGAGAAGTGATAGCTGAGGTGGCAGATGAGGAAAGTTTCTTTGAAGTACATAAAGATTTTGCAGAAAACATAGTGGTTGGATTTGCCCGTTTAGCGGGTAGAAGTATTGGTATAGTTGCTAATCAACCTGCGTTTTTGGCTGGCGTTTTGGATATTCACTCTTCTCAAAAAGCGGCTCGATTTGTAAGGTTTTGTGATTGTTTTAACATTCCATTATTGGTATTTGAAGATGTACCTGGATTTTTACCTGGAACAGACCAGGAATGGAATGCCATTATTACAAATGGTGCTAAACTATTATATGCATTTTGTGAAGCTACCGTACCGCGTGTTACCGTAATTACGCGCAAGGCATATGGAGGTGCTTATGATGTAATGAATAGCAAGCATATAGGTGCAGATATGAATTTTGCTTGGCCAAGTGCAGAAATTGCAGTAATGGGAGCTAAAGGAGCCGCTGAAATTATTTTTAAACGTCAGATAGACCAATCTGAGAATAAAGAGGAAGCTCTAAAAGCCAAAGAGCAAGAGTATGCAGATTTATTTGCAAACCCATACAGAGCAGCAGAACGAGGATTTATTGATGCAGTTATTTTGCCAGAGGAAACAAGGGAAAAGTTAATAAAAGCTTTTGCTATGCTTGAAAATAAAGTGGTGAATTTGCCAAGAAAAAAACATGGAAATATTCCATTGTAAAATTAAATCAAATGAAGGCATACTATTTATTTCTTTTATTTTCTATTTTTAACCTAATCTTATAATATCAAATAATGAAAAGAGCATCCATTTGTATACTTGCCTTTTTTTTAGCTTTGAACCTATTGGCTCAAACTCAAAAAATAGTCTCATCAAAAATTGTTTTTGTAGATGTTTTTAGAAATCAAGCACAGGTAAAAAGAACTGCAAGCTTATCATTGGAGGTGGGAAGTTACACCTTAATTTTTGATAAATTATCTACTAAACTAATACATAATTCTTCGGAGCTTATTGCTCCAGAAGGTGTTGAAGTTTTATCGATTTCTAGTAAGAAGCAATATTATAACAATGAAGACTTGCCCACAGAGATCAGTGAGCTCAATGATTCTTTGCAGCTAATTAAAGAACAATTGAATGGATTAAGAATGGAGCGCGAGGCTTTACAAGTTCAGAAGGAATTGTTATTAGCTAACAAAAATCTTGGAGGTTCTTCTGTAGGAGTAAAAGCAGATGAACTTGAAGATGTATTGAGTGTTTTTCAAAGGAAGTTTTTCGAATTTAAAAATGAATATATTAGGATTGAGAAACAAGAAAAAAGTTTGAGACAGCTTAGTAATGGATTAGAAAAACTCATCAATGAATACAAAAGTGGCAAACAAGGAATGAGTCAGCAAATCTGGGTGCAGGTAAAGGTAAATAAAGATTTACCCCAAGCAGATTTTACGCTTCAATATTTGGTTAGTTCTGTAAGTTGGCATCCCATGTATGACATTAGGGTAAAAGATATTCAATCTCCTTTGCAGATCATCTTAAAGGCTGGTATTGCTCAAAATACAGGCGAAAATTGGGATCAAGTAAGAATGCGCTTGTCTTCGAGTGACCCACAAACAGGAAATGCTAAACCAGAATTAACTACACAGTTTTTGAATTACAGAGAGCCTGTGATTTATAAGTCTGAAAGGAAAGCGCGTAATACATATCAAGCTGATATGAGTGATATGGTTGTTTCTGCCGATGGAGATATGAATGATTTAGCCATGGTTGAACAAAATATGTTACAGGTGGTTTTTGATATTCAAGGCTTAGTATTTGTACCATCTGAAAATAAAATGCAGCAAGTAGAGTTGACTCAATTTAAATTACCTGCTGTTTATGGTTTTGCGGCAGTGCCTAAATTAAGCGAAGATGTTTTTGTTACCGCAAAGGTTCAAAACAATGATTTAATTAGTCAACTTAGGGGAGAAGCCAGTATATATTTGAATGGGGTTTTTACAGGTAAGATACAACTCAATCAGCAAATTAAAGATTCACTTTTGCTTACTTTGGGTAAAGACCGCAGATTAAGTGTAAGCAGAGAAATGGTGAAATCTTTAAATAGCAAATCATTTTTTGGTTCGAACAAGAAAGAATTACAAACCTACGAGATAAGTATTACTAATAACTCCAAAGAACAAATTGTATTGCTTGTTGAAGATCAAATTCCGGTTAGCAAACAAGCTGATTTGGAAGTTAAATTGATTAGCCAAGATCAAGCGATTCATCAATTAGAATCTGGAAAGTTAAGCTGGAATGTTTCACTTGAACCTAAACAATTAAAAAAACTTAGGTTTAGTTATGAGTTGATTTATCCTAAGGAGAAATTTATAAATAATCATTAATAAACGGTATGAAAAATATGCTATTGATTTGCTTTTTGCTCACCATTGGATGGGTAAATAATGCTGAAGCACAAATTAATACGAGTCAGTTAAGAAGTATCAATAAACAGGTTCAACAGGTAAACAATGTTGCAAAAAATGTAGGTTCTGGTGTCTTGTTGTCTAACTTAGATACTCAGTTAAAACAGAAATTTAGATTAGATGGGGTAAAGTCTGAATTAACTGGAGAAACACTCAAGGTAAAAGCTGCAAGTGCTGCCTTTGCCAGGTTACCTGTTGCTTCCCAAAATGCCCATGGTAAGAGGATTTTAGATGGGGCGGTCATGTTGCTGAGTGACAGGCAAGGATTACCTATTAAAACAGTAGTTGTAGAGTTGGTAAAGGATATTACCCTTGCCAATGCAATATCGAGTTTCTCTAGACAGTTGAAGTAAAATTAATATAGAAAACATGGGCTTAAAATTATGGTTAGCAAAAATATTTGCCTCATGGGTTACCAATAAAGTATCTCGTGATGCTGAGAAGGCATTGCAGTGGCAACAATATTGGATGAATCAACTCTTAAAAAAGGCCGCTAAGACAAGTTTTGGAAGAGACCATGCTTTTCATGCCATTGAAAGTTACGAACAATTTAAAGCGGCAGTTCCCATTAGAGATTATGAAGCTTTACGCATATATATGGATAGGATAGTGGCTGGAGAGAAGGATATTACTTGGCCCGGTAAACCCTTATATTTCGCTAAAACATCTGGTACAACCAGTGGAGTAAAATATATTCCTATTAGTAAAGAATCTATTTCCTATCATATCAATTCTGCACGCAATGCCCTATTGGGTTATATAGATGAAACCGGTAATACTAGTTTTGTTGCTGGTAAGTTGATTTTTTTGTCTGGTAGTCCGGTGATGGATTTGAAAAACGGAATATTTACCGGTCGCTTAAGTGGTATAGTGAATCACCATGTGCCTGCTTATTTAAGAAAAAATCAAATGCCTTCTTTTGAAACTAACTGTATTGAAGATTGGGAAGACAAAGTAGCTAAGATTACTGAGGAGACCTTATTGGAAAATATGACTTTAATTAGTGGTATTCCACCTTGGGTGCAAATGTATTTTGATTTGGTTCAGGCTAAAACAGGTAAGTTAATTAAAGAGGTATTTCCCAATTTTAATTTGTTTGTATATGGCGGTGTGAATATGGAGCCGTACAGAAAAAAATTAGAAGCAAGTATTGGTAAAAAAATAGATTCTATTGAAACCTACCCAGCCTCTGAGGGATTTATAGCCTATCAAAATTCTCAAACAGATGATGGATTATTGTTATTGTGCAATAATGGAATATTTTATGAATTTATTCAGGCAGATACCTTTTACGACGAGCATCCAAAACGAGTTTCCTTGGCAGATGTGGAGTTAAATACGAATTATGCCATTATTTTAAATACCAACGCAGGTTTATTTGGTTACAATATAGGAGATACCATTAAGTTCGTTTCTTTAAATCCATATAAGATTAAAGTAACAGGTAGAATCAAGCATTTTATTTCGGCATTTGGTGAACATGTAATAGGTGAGGAGGTTGAATATGCACTTCAATATGCCTGTAGTAAAATGGAAGCCAATGTGATAGAATTCACAGTTGCTCCTCAGGTTAACCCTGAAGAAGGTGGATTGCCTTATCATGAATGGTTCATTGCATTTGAAAAATTGCCTGAGGATGTAAATCTATTTGCCCAATATATAGATGAGGCTATGCAGCAGAAGAATATTTATTATAAAGATTTAATTACAGGCAATATATTACAAACATTAAAAGTGCGCATATTGGTCCCTGATGCTTTTATTCAATACATGAAATTACAGGGTAAATTGGGCGGACAAAACAAGGTTCCCAGACTCAGTAATGATAGAAAAATAGCAGGTGAACTAAGTGCATTTTTAACATAATAGAAATGAAGTTATGGAAAGAGAAAAGAAAAAAATAGCTATTTTAGGTAGCACTGGAAGTATTGGCACACAGGCTTTAGAGATTGTTGCAGAACAATCTGACTTGTTGCAAGTAGAGGTGTTAACTGCAAATACCAATGCGAATTTATTAATAGAGCAGGCTATTGCTTTTAAGCCAAACCATGTTGTGATAGCCGATGAAAGTAAATATTTACAAGTAAAAGAGGTATTAGATCCTTTAGATATTAAGGTATTTGCTGGAAACAAAGCCATTGAGGAGTTAATGGAAATTACTGAGGCAGATACCGTTTTAACGGCAATGGTTGGATATAGTGGTCTATTGCCTACCATTAAGGCCATAGAAAATAAGAAACGCATTGCCCTTGCTAATAAGGAAACTTTAGTAGTGGCAGGTGAAATAATTACCAGGTTATGTGGAGAAAATCAGGTAGACATTATTCCAGTAGATTCTGAACATTCTGCTATTTTTCAATGCTTAGTTGGAGAGTCATTAGACTCATTGGATAAAATTATTTTAACAGCTTCTGGTGGTCCGTTTAGAGGTAAGAAACGAGACGAATTACTTGAGGTGACTAAACTTCAGGCATTAAAACACCCCAATTGGAGTATGGGGGCTAAAATTACCATTGACTCTGCCACCCTGATGAATAAGGGTTTAGAGGTGATAGAAGCTAAGTGGTTGTTTGGCTTGAACCAAGATCGAATTGAGGTGGTGGTTCATCCTCAATCGATTATTCATAGTATGGTTGAATTTACCGATGGAAGCATGAAAGCACAGATGGGATTGCCAGACATGAAATTGCCCATCCATTATGCATTTTTCTTCCCAGAGCGGAAAAAAAGTAGTTTTCCAAGAATGCGTTTTTCGGATATTCAACAATTAACTTTTGAGGAGCCAGATGCCATTACCTTCCGGAATTTAGGATTAGCCTATGAAGCCATGGACAAAGGTGGGAATATGGCATGTATTTTAAATGCGGCTAATGAGGTAGCAGTAGATGCTTTTTTAAGAGATAAAATTAAATTTTTGCAAATAGCAGAATTAAATGAAAAATGTATGAACCAAGTTGGGTTTATTCAAAAGCCTACTATTCAGGATTACATTGAAACCGATAGAGAAACAAGGAGAATAGCACAACAATTATTGGGTTAATTGATTATTATTGCAAACAATTTAAGGGATTATACTATACTTTATGCAAACATTTATTATGACAGCTCAATTGATTTTGGGCATTTCTATATTGGTTATTTTACATGAATTTGGACACTATTTAGCAGCAAGGGCATTTGGAATTAAGGTTGAAAAGTTTTATCTATTCTTTGATGCTTGGGGCGTAAAACTTTTTTCTTTTAAGGTAGGAGATACCGAGTGGGGAATTGGATGGCTTCCATTGGGTGGTTATGTTAAAATAGCTGGTATGATAGACGAGAGCATGGATAAAGAAGCCATGAAACAAGCGCCACAACCATGGGAATTTAGAAGTAAACCAGCATGGCAAAGACTCATTGTTATGATTGGTGGGGTAGTGGTTAATATTGTAACAGGAATTGTGATTTTTGCCATGATGAGCTACGCTTATGGTGAAAAATATATCAAAAATGAATCTGTAAAGAATGGAATTGTTCCTTCAGAATTAGCCAAAGAATATGGGTTTAAGGTTGGTGATAAATTGATTTCAGTGAATGGAAGCAACATTACTCGCTTTGAAGATGCATTGAAAATAAAACATATTTTGAGCGAAGGAGTAAGTTACCAAGTTGAAAGAAATGGAGAGAAGCTTGATCTTGCATTACCTGCAGATTTTGTGAAGAAGTTTGGAGATGAAAAGAAAGACTTCTTTTTGCCAAGGATGAGGTTTTTTGTAAATGAGCTTACTCCCGGATATCATGCAGAAAAGGCAGGCTTACTAGTTGGCGATGTTATTACCAAAGTAAATGATTCTGCTTTTACCTATTTTGATGAATTTCAGGGGATCTTGAAAATATTTGCTGGTAAAGAAGTGATGTTTGAGGTAAGTAGAGGCGCTGAAATTTTAAAATTGCCGATCCAAATAGATGAAACTGGAAGGGTTGGTTTTAAGCCAGATTCTAAAGATTTTGACTACGAAGTGGTTAATTATTCATTTTTTGCATCCTTTCCTGCAGGTTTAGACAAAGCAGTAGAAACAATTGATGCTCAAATTAAAGGTTGGGCTAAGATATTTAAAGGTGATATTGCAGTAAATAAAGCGGTGCAAGGGCCTATTGGAATTGCTAAGTTTTATGGTGGTGAGTGGATTTGGAGTAGGTTTTGGATGTTGACAGCACTCATTTCTTTGGGCTTAGCTTTTATGAATATACTTCCTATTCCTGCATTAGACGGCGGTCATGTAATCTTTTTACTGGTTGAAATGATTATTGGAAGGCCTTTAAGTGAGAAATTTTTGGAAACGGTTCAATACATAGGAATGATCCTTCTATTAACCTTGATGGTGCTCATTTTTGGCAACGATATTTGGGGTTTGTTGAAATAAGGTAAATTTAATCCTTTTATTTACTTGCCTCGAAGCTTAAATTTGTTGAAATTTAAATCGATGCAACTTTCACCTCTTACAGCCATTTCTCCCATAGATGGTAGATACCATAAACAAACTGAAGTTCTTGGAAATTATTTCAGCGAATTTGCCTTAATTAGATACCGTGTATGGGTAGAAGTTCAATATTTTATAGCCCTGGCAGAACTTCCATTGCCTCAATTAGCCATGCAAGTGTCTCTAGAGCAAAAAAAATTATTACGAGGAATATACGAGAATTTTTCCTTGGATCAAGCCGAGCGAATTAAAGAAATTGAACGCACCACTAACCATGATGTAAAAGCTGTTGAGTACTTTTTGAAAGAAGAAATGGACAAATTTGGATTGCATGCAGCTTCCGAGTTTATTCATTTTGGCCTAACCTCCCAAGATATTAATAACACGGCCATTCCTATGAGTTTAAAGCACGCAGTAACTCAGGAGATTTTGCCTGCTTTATCTTCTGTACTTAAGATTATGGAAGCACAAGTTTTGGCTTGGCAACATATCCCTATGTTGGCTAGAACCCACGGGCAGCCAGCTTCTCCAACCCGATTAGGGAAAGAGTGGGAAGTGTTTGTGAGTAGAATTAATGCCCAGTTACAGCAGGTAAATGCCTTGAGTTTTCCTGCAAAATTTGGAGGTGCAACAGGAAATTTTAATGCACATGCGGTTGCTTACCCTGCTATCAATTGGGTCAGTTTTGCCAATCAATTTTGTGAGTCTTTGGGTTTGAATAGGTCTCAACCAACCACGCAAATAGAACATTATGATAATTTAGCGGCACTTTTTGATGCGTTTAAACGCATCAATACCATTTTACTAGATTTCTCAAAAGATGTTTGGCAATATGTGGCCATGGATTATTTTAAACAAAAACTGAAAGAAGGTGAAGTTGGTTCAAGCGCCATGCCACATAAGGTAAATCCAATAGATTTTGAAAATGCAGAGGGGAATTTAGGAATTGCAAATGCTTTGTTGGAACATTTGTCTGCTAAATTACCTGTTTCACGTTTGCAAAGGGATTTAACAGATAGCACGGTGCTGCGCAATCTTGGAGTGCCATTTGGTCATATGTTGATTGCATTTAAATCATTGGAAAAAGGCTTAAATAAGTTATTGTTGAATGAAGAGAAATTAGCAACAGATTTGGAGAATAATTGGGCTGTAGTGGCAGAAGCCATTCAAACTGTTTTGAGAAGAGAAGCGTATGAAAAACCTTATGAAGCCTTAAAGGCATTAACAAGGAAAAATGAAACAATTAGTAAAGAATCTATTCATGCATTTATAGAAACCTTGTCTGTAACGGATGAAGTAAAAGCGGAATTACGATTGATTAGCCCACATAATTACACAGGTTTATGAAAAAATGTATACTAGCTTGTTTTTCTTTTTTAACATTCGTAATTGCTTGTGAAGAACCCATACCCCATGTGCTGATTGATGATTTGGATTCTACCGTCGTAGAATCTACCACCAAATCTGTAGATAATTACGAGGGTACTATTCCTGGCTTGGATGCCAAGGTTATTGATTATACCCTGCCTAATCCCTATCAGCATAAGAAACAATTGTTAAGAGATAGCACCATTGCATTAAGTTGGGATGATGCGGG
>CANHDN010000049.1 GCA_947459415.1 Bacteroidota bacterium | reverse complement strand
AAACAACGGATTTACAGTCCGTCCCATTTGGCCGCTCTGGAATCTCCCCCTGCTTCTACCATCACTAACTCTTCAGCTATTGACAGAGGAAAACAAATGAGCCACTTGCCGGAATCGAACCAGCGACCTACTGATTACAAATCAGTTGCTCTACCAGCTGAGCTAAAGTGGCATTTATTTGGTATTACCCAATTAAATTCCTTCGACGTTTATGTCCAATAAAATATTCAGTTAAAAGCTAAATAGCTTATAATCTGAATTTTAACCTGCAAAGAACTTTAAATACATTTGCCTTTCTTTTCTTAAAGGACTGCAAATGTAATGTTTTGCAGGATGTTTACAAGTAGGAAGCAAAAAAAAATATTTAAAGAGAACTTTGAAGCGTAACAGTGGTGCAAAAGTAAGCGGCAGTTTTAATAAAGCAAATATTTCTTAGCAACTTGTTTTATTTTCTTAATTCCTTTCTGCTTTTCAGCATTTTATTGTTGCATTTTTTTCAAAAACAACTTTCGATCACCTTATTTTATGGAGCTTTTATACTTGAGCTAGCGAAAAAATATCTTTTTTAGCGCACAAAAAAAACTCAAATTGCCAGCAAATTTATCTTTATGCAAAATATTATACGGTTCTTTTTAATCCTAAAGCTATTTATAATCATCCCAGGTGCAGTTGCTCAATTGCCCAAACCAATTTTTGATCAACAAACAAGCCCCAGTTACGATATGTTGGTTCAGCAATACGAAAAAATTGCCACAAAATCTAATTACATGAAGTTTACCAAAGCTGGATTATCAGATGCTGGTAATATTATTCATCTATTAATTATTGACAAACAGATGCGGTTTGAGCCAAGTCAGCATAATAAACCAGTGATGCTTATCATGAATGGCATACATCCAGGTGAATCTGAAGGAATAGATGCGTCACTTTTACTCATTGAAGCTTTTGCCAATAATCCCAAGTTGATACCAGATAGCATTACACTTCTTATCATCCCATGTTATAATGTAGATGGTATGATTAACCGAAAACAATATACACGCGCCAACCAAAATGGACCCATTGAAAAAGGATTTAGAGGCAGTGCCAATCATTTAGACCTGAACCGAGACTTTATTAAAGCAGATTCAAAAAACACCTTTGTATTTTATTCAATTTTTCAGGAGTGGCAACCACATATCTTTTTAGATACACATACTTCTAATGGAGCAGATTATCAATACACCATGACCCTTATCAGTAGCCAAAAACAAAAGCTTGGAGGCCCCGCAGCAGAATTTATGTATGGTAAAATGAACCCATTTTTATACGCTGATATGAAGAAAAAAGGCTTAGAAATGGCTCCATATGTTACGGTATTTGGAAAATCTCCTGATGAGGCAGGATATGATGTATTTATAGAAAGCCCGAAATACTCAACCGGTTATGCTGCCTTGTTTGGCTGCCTTGGATTTGTGGCAGAAACACATATGCTTAAACCCTATCCAAACCGAGTGAAAGCTACCTATCATTTATTTGAGAGCTTTATTAATTTTGCTCAAAAAAACAGTACCCAATTGGTTCGAACCAAAGAAAAACAATTGAATTGGATGCTCAGCCAAATCCAATATAAAAGCAATTTTGAAGTAAATAAAACCAGCCATACTCCCCTATCGTTTAATGGATACACGCTAGAAAAACAAGCAAGTAAACTTGGTGCTTACGATAGACATTTTTACAATAGAAATAGGCCCTTTACCAAAATCATACCTTATTTTGATTCTGCCCATGCCAAACTGAGTATAGATATTCCTCAATATTTTATAGTAAAACAAGAATGGAAAGAAATCATAGATCGCTTAAAGGCAAACAAGATTCAGCATATAAACATTGATAAACCACAAATTTGGGATGTGCAGGCCAAATACATACAACATATCAATTATGCCAAACAACCCTATGAAGGTCATTTTGTTCATCAACAAATTAGCACGCATGCTCAAAAAGCTCAAATTGAAATTGTACCTGGAGATTGGCTAATTCCTGCAAAGCAGTCCAATATTTGGTATTTAATGGAAGCGCTTTCTCCCGAAACCTGGGATGGATTTATGCATTGGAACTTTTTTGATCCAATTTTAAATGAAAAGGAAGGATTCTCAGATTATGCTTTCGAAGAGGATGCCTTAACATTTTTGCAAGAAAGGCCCGAGCTCAAAAAAGCCTTTGAAACTTGGAAACTGGAGAATCCAGAAAAGGCGAGTCAGAAATATGAAGTGCTTGGTTTTATCTACAAAAATTCACCTTACCAAGAAAAAGAATACAAACGTTTTCCTATCTATACAAAACCATAAAAAAAGGGGCAAAGCCCCTTTTTTTATCATAACTGAGAAACTATTTTAAGCAGATTTGGCATGTAACTTTTCTTTTTGTTTACGAATTTGTGCAACTAATTTGTCTAAAACCAAGTCTGTTGCAGATTCAAAGCTTGTATGTTGCTCCTTGGCAAAAATAGGCTTACCTGCTACATTCATTTTAATCTCTACCAGCTTATTCTCGCCTTCTTTATCATTTTCTAGTCGTAAAAAAACCTCCGCCAATTGCACGCCATCAAAGAAGGTTTGTGTTTTTTCAACTTTTGATTTGATAAAATCTAGCAGCTTTTTATCTGCTTTAAAGTGAATGGATTGAATTTCTATCTTCATATTGGTAAGTTTTATAGTTGAACCTAAACTGCACCTGCCAAGCAATTTAAATTCGATGTTAGAAAATAAATGCAGGATTTAAGATCTTGGATGCTTCTTTTTATAAACTTCTTTTAATCGTTCAATACTATTATGGGTATATACTTGTGTAGCAGACAAATTTGAATGCCCAAGTAATTCTTTTATGGCATTTAAATCTGCCCCATTATTTAATAAATGAGTAGCATAGGTATGTCTTAAAACATGTGGACTCCTTTTCTGGATGGTTGTAACTCCAGATAGTGATTGATGCACGATGGTGTAAACCAATTTAGGATATAATTTTTTACCATTTTCACTGCAAAGAAGCTCAGGTAATACAAGGCCTTTTTCCTTTTTAAGTGCTATAAAAGATGAAATATATTGCAATAATTCTTTGCTAATAGGAATAATTCGCTCCTTATTTCTTTTACCTAATACCTTTAGCTGAGATTTAAAGGTATCTACATCTTTTTCTTTTAGGTTAATGAGTTCAGATAATCGCATTCCTGTGCCGTAGTGCACATGCAATACCAATTCATCTCTTTTTCCATTAAAATCATCTGAAAAAGAATCTGAATTAAATAATTTATCAATGGTAATTTCATCAACAAATACAGGCAATTTCTTACTCACTTTAGGTAGTTGAATTTTAACCATCGGATTAATGCTTACCCATTCTTGTTTGCGCATAAATTTATACAAACTTTTAAGGGTTGAAATTTTACGTGAAATACTTCTTGCACTAATTCCGGCTTGCATTAAGCTAGCAATCCAAGATCTAATTTGAAGGTGATTAAATTCTGAAATTTCTTTGATTTGGTATTGAGCTTCCAAATAATCTGAGAACTGTCGCAAATCTGAAGCATATGCATCACAGGAATGTTTGGATTGTTTTTTTTCCATTTCACTGTATTGCATAAACTGTTCAATAACTTCTTGCAATTTCATAGGATCATTTAGCTAGATGCAATTTAACTAAATATTGCTTAAATACAAGTCAAGCAAAAAAAAAAGCAGCCTGAATTTCAGGCTGCTTTTTGTATGTGGAGCAAAGTATCATTAAGCTTGCTCTTGTTGTTGCATCTTTTGTTTGTAAGCTGCACGGATTTTCTGGTGACGCTTGTTAATACAAGGCTTAATAAAAGCTTGGCGACCACGTAATTCTTTTACAACGCCAGTCTTTTCAAACTTCTTTTTAAACTTCTTTAAAGCTCTATCTAAAGATTCGTTTTCTTTTACGCTAATATGAATCATCGTTTGTGCACCTCCTTTCTTTTAAATCTCCCTTTTGGGGGATGGCAAAGGTAAACATATTCAGTAAATAAACAAATAAAACCAAAAAAAGTAATTGGGTTCAATTAAATACCTAGCAGTTGCTCTGATAAATAATCCCAGGTGAATTTTTCTTTTTCTTCTGCCACACCAGCAGAAAAGGAGTCATATTTTTGTTCTTGATAGAAATTTTCGATGGCTTGGGAAATTTCTGTTGAATCTTGCTGGCAAACATATCCTACTTTGCCAGCAGGTACTAATTCCGCCAAACCGCCCACATCTGTAACAAGCATGGGTTTATCGTAAAAATAAGCAATTTGTGTAACACCACTTTGGGTGGCACTTATGTATGTTTGAACCACCATATCAGAAGCAGAAAAATAGGCAGAAACCTCATTATTGGGAATAAAATCTGTTTTTAAAACCACATCATCGGCCAAACCCAATTCATGTATTTGCGCCAAATAGGGTTCAGAAGGCTCGTAAAACTCCCCTGCTATTATTAATTTTAACTTATATTTAGCCCTATCTACCTTTGCAAAACTCTCGAGTAATAGGCTCAGGCCTTTATATTTTCTAATAAAACCAAAGAAAAGTAAATAATGATAATCTAAGTTTAAATCTAAGGTAGCTTGAGCAGCTTTTCTATCTTGGGCTGAACCAAACATATCATACATGGGATGTGCTACATACACCACTTTTTTATTTGGCTGGAGCGCTTGTGCCTGAGACTGAACTTCTCTAGACATACTTAAAAATCCATCGCAGCTATTTAAAAAATATTGAGTAAAAATTGAATCAAAAAAACGCTTTTCATGCGGCACAATATTGTCTGTAATTGCAATAATTCTTGCACCCGATTTTTTTAGGAGTCGAGCAATGGTGCCAAATGAAGGCGCCATAAAACTCATCCAATATCTAAAAATGATTACATCATATTTCTTTTTAGCAAACTTATTACCAACCAACAACCAATTTATTGGATTTACCGAGTTGATCTCAGAATAAATAGTAATATCGGTTGGTTTTGAATCCGATGAAAATTGAGTTTTACCAGGGAATAGCATCTTTGGATATTGCAAAGAAAAACTTAAAATTTCGCACTCGTGACCCTGACTTTTAAATGCTCGACACAGTCTTTCATTATAGGTAGCTAAACCGCCTCGTAATGGATAAGCTGGACCAACAATTAAGATTTTTTTCTTAGGCATTTACTCCAATTTTTTTAGTAATGCCATACTCGTTCCTTTCACTCGCATTTCTAGAAATCATTTCGCCAATAAAACCAGCTAAAAATAATTGTGAACCAACAACGAGTGCCACCAAGCAAAGAAAAAACAAGGGCTGATCCGTAATATTTCTATGTACAACATCTCCTGAATAAACCAGGTATATCTTTTCCATTCCAATGTAAAAAGCTCCTAAAAATCCAAGCATAAACATAATAGTTCCCCAAACCCCAAAAAAATGCATGGGCCTTTTTCCAAATTTAGAAACAAAGAAAATGGTAAGTAAATCTAAAAATCCATTTATAAAACGTGATATTCCACCAAACTTGGTAGTACCATATTTTCTGGCTCTATGTTGAACTACTTTTTCTGCTATTTTCTTAAAACCGGCCCATTTAGCGATAACTGGAATATACCTATGCATCTCGTTATATACTTCAATAGACTTTACCACCTCATTCCGATATGCTTTTAAACCACAGTTAAAATCATGCAGGGGAATACCAGAAATTTTACGTGTAGCTGCGTTAAAAAATTTAGTTGGAATGGTTTTAGTGATTGGGTCATACCGCTTTTTTTTCCAGCCACTCACTAAATCAAACCCATCCGTTACAATCATTTTATAGAGTTCAGGAATTTCATCCGGACTATCTTGCATATCTGCATCCATTGTAATTACTACCTCACCAAGTACATGGTGGAAGCCAACATTCAGCGCAGCAGATTTTCCATAATTTCTTCTAAACTTGATACCCTTTACAGCTGCATTTCTATTTGCATGCTCCTCTACTAATTTCCAAGAGTTGTCTGTACTGCCATCATCAATTAATAGAATCTCATAAGTATAATGATGCGTTTCCATAACACGTTCTATCCAAGCCAATAACTCTGGAATAGATTCATCCTCGTTTAAAAAAGGAATGACAACAGATATATCAATTTTTGCAGTATTCATTTATTCTTCTAATGATTTATAGGCAGATTCAGGATCCTCTCTTTTTACAAAAAAAGCCATCAGTAAGGAGGCAATAAACCCATAAAAAAAGTTGCCGATAAAACCTCCAGCTACCATGACCCAAGGAGACTTTACATAAGACATAACTTCCATTTGCTTTTCAATTTCTTCTTCACTCGCCCCACTTTCAATCAGCTGTCTTTTTGCTTCAACCGTCATATTCTCTATAAAATCTACGTCTATAAATGTTAAAAAAATATAAAAGTAAATAGCTAATAAAATGGATGCTGCAATAGAAATAAAGACCCCTACTTTAAATGCCTGCCCATAAGTAATAAAACCAGCCTGTATGTCTGTTTTGATTGCACGCATTCCATAAAATATGGCCCCAAATACAACTAAAAAATTAGCGATAGAAATTAAATACTTTAAACTAATTTGAGTGCCAGTTATATATGAAATGAGGTTCAGCCCTACAGATAAAAGCGTATAAATTAAACCAAATTTCGCAATGATTTGCCACCTATGTTCTTGAATTTGATTTTCCATTTTTTGCTAATTAATTTTCTTGAAATGCGATTAAAGTATGAAGTATAGCAGATTCAAAATGATCTAATCCAGTATCCCATTCGCCTTTATCTGCAATGCCTTCTGCATATTGAAAAAAGAATACTAGGGGTACAAAATAATCTTGTAAGCCCGTATCCAATTTAACCGTTTTTTGAACATCTCTAATACCTGCTAAATCAGCATCTAAGATATCTTCATTTACAATTAAACTTTCATAAATTCGGTATTCATCCTGAAACTCATCTTCACCCACCAATAGAAATTCTGTTAAAAAATCATCTAAATGTGGTTCAACTTCATTGTCTTTGGCATCACTCAAATATAAGAAAACATTCAGCATTTCAGAACCTTTATCTAAAGTTTTATCTTCAATTTCATTCCACGCAGGAGAATCAAAATAATCTGCTTCATGCATTTCTTCCGAAAGAAAATGCACCATTAACAAATCAAATAAGACATCTGCTAAGGGTTCCAGTTCAGGATGACTAGCCATCCACTCATCTAAAGCTTTGCTCCGGTTTAAAAATGTCAAATCTTTATTAAACAATATAGCAGATAATTGATCAATTGTTTCTTGTTTATGATCAGCAGAGTAATGCTGAATAAGTGCCACTAAGCTGGCATGTGCTGCAGTATTTTCCATTATTTTTGCTTAATGTATATGTAATTGATTCTTACATAATACGTGTGTAATTGCTCCTTGAATGCTTGTTTTTAAAAGCGGCGTATTTTCAGATTTCGAATGATTAACCTCATAGTTCCACTTACAAGTTGGGTCAAATACAAGTAAATTGGCTGGAGCATTTTCTTTAATTACCGCCTGATCCAAATTTAAAATGGAACGCGGCTGTGAGGTAAGCGCTGCAATTACTTTTGGTAGCTCAATTTGCTTAGGCTTGTGTTGTAATAAAACAGGCAATAAAACTTGCAAAGTAATCATTCCTGGTAATGCATACTCAAATTCCACTTGCTTATTTTCTTTATCTTGAGGATGATGATTGCTACAAATAGCATCAATGGTTCCATCTTGAATACCCTCCCACAATGCCTTTTGATCTTGTTTAGATCTGAGTGGTGGTATTAGTTTAAAATGAGCATCATATTCTTTCAAATTTTCATCGGTAAAACACAAATTCGCAAATGCAACATCGGCGGTAACAAAAAGTCCGTTCTTTTTAGCTTTACGAATCAAATCAACAGACCCTTTTGAACTAATTCCAGAAAAATGCAATCTACCTCCGGTATACTTTACTAATTCTATATCTCTCTGAACCATTAACTCCTCGGCTATAGCAGGAATCCCTTTTAAACCAAGTGAAGTACTCATTTCTCCTTCATGCATGAAAGCTCCTTCACTTAAACAATTATCTTCTGCTAAAACAAGGGTTAAACCATTAAAAATCTTATTATATTGAAGCGTTCTAAGTAATAATCCACTATGCTGTATGGATTTATTTCCATCTGTAAATCCAACTGCACCCGCCATTTTCATGTCATACAATTCTGCCATGTCTTCACCCATTCTGTCTTTACTGATACAACCATAGGCATGCAGATTGATTGGCAAATTTTTACTCTGATTGATCACATAGGCTATTCCAATTTTTGAATCTCGTGCAGGATTCGTAGCGGGTAAAATAGCAAGGTCTGTAAAACCTCCGCTTAGCGCAGCCATAGAGCCGCTATGTAGGGTTTCTTTTTGTTCATTCCCCGGATCACAAAAATCTGCACGCATGTCGCAAAAGCCTGGCATAACATAGGATCCAGATGCATCAATTAATTTGTATGTTTTTTCCAGCTTGGTAGTGCCTTTACCCGCCACTTGAATTTTTTCAATGTGGCCATTAGTAAGCCATAAATCGCAAGTTTTACCATGAAATGGCGAACTCAAATCAATAACCTGTGCGTTGCGTATTAAAAACTTCATCCTCAAAAGAATTTCCTGCTACTAGTTATGGCAAATATAGTTTTTTATTTGAATTTGCCCTGTTAAATAACATTTAAATATTGCTTATTTGAACCAAACAATTAATGCAAATTCGGCCAACAAGAAAAATAATCCTAAAACAAGGGCTAATTTCCAATATTCATCACCAGTTTGTTCTTTTAGTATCGTTTCTTTAAAAACAGATAAATCTGCATTCATTATACTTGCGGGCAAGGCCTCAGATAATGTTTCAGGCTCAAAAAATCCTTGTTTAGACTCTGCCCTTGGATAATTAAATGCCAATTTTGCAATGGGAATTTCTCCAGATTTTACATTAAATACTCCAGCCAAATTAATTTGACCATTTAAATTTCCATAAGCCATGCCATCTTTGGTTTGAACCGAAATGAGGTGTGATTCTTTACCTTTACTCATACTCAATAAATTTTCTGATTGATTTACTGCAATTTGAAAAACTGATTTTTCACCCAGTAAAAAGCTCGCTGGGCTTGGCCTATTGCGCTGTAAAGGTAAATTTAACATAATAGGAACAAATAAGGGGTGCTTAACAAGCGAATTATAGGCTGCTTGCAGAGAAGAACTAAAAGCATAAAAACTCCCCTTTCCTACATGCGTTCTCATTAAAAATGGATCTAAATTCTTAAAGCTCAGTATATTTCTATAATTTGTTGTAATAGGTGAAATTTGCCAATAGGCAGAAACTTGGGGCAAATTTGAAAAGCTAGGTATGTTAGAAAAAACTTGCGCAAATAGTGGATCCTTAGATTCTATTTCTCCTACGGTTAAACTTATAGACTCGTAGTTCCCCATTTTTAAGCCCACTCGTGTTAGAAACTGTTTTATACTCAGTTCATCCTTTGGTTTTGGCGAAGGAATAAAC
This sequence comes from Bacteroidota bacterium, assembly GCA_947459415.1. Classification (GTDB taxonomy): domain Bacteria; phylum Bacteroidota; class Bacteroidia; order UKL13-3; family UKL13-3; genus B1. The sequence continues at coordinate 6,403 of CANHDN010000049.1, read as the reverse complement.
AGCATGGCTCCACCTTTCTCCAGATACCTGTTCAATTCATCAGACAAGCCACTGCTTATAGACCTAGGTTCATTTAAAACCAATAAAGCCTGAGAAGACAGTTGATTAAAGTCTATTTGCTGCAATGAAATGGAGGTAAACCTATAAAATGAATCTAATTCAAACACCTTTTGTAATGCCAAATTAGGAGTTTCGTCATTTAGCACCATCACAGGTAAATATTCTTGTGCCTTAGCCACCAAAAAATATTCATCATCAAAAACGATGGGGTAATCTGTAAGTGAAATACTTAATTCATGCCACTTAAAATCAGTTAAGGTAAAAAGCATACTCAATCCAATTCTTTCACCAGATTTACAGCTAACATTTTGAATCACTTTTTGAACCCCATCCATTTTTAAAACAATTGCTTGATTTTCAAAATCAACTTCACTTTCATTCTTTATAAAAACTTGCAATTTATTCTGATTGCCTTTTTTTAAAATCGGACTAATAAAATAGGCTGTATCAATCCATACATTTTGATTTTGTGAAGCAGAAATAGGCAATAAATGTATGTTAAAATTTGAAGGATTATTGATTTTTGGAAGTGGTTCCATATTCTTTTGGAAATCACTAATCCAATATAAATTGCCACTTTCTTTTACAAGTTGTCTGGCTAAAGATAACTGCCTATTAAAAATAACTTGTAAACTTTTGTGCGAAGGGCTCAATTGGGTGGCATGTATGGCGTTTATAACTTCACTTTTACTCAGTTCACGCATATACTTCCCCTCAAAATCATTGTTTAAAAATAAAAAGGTTTGTTGATCTGGAAATGCTTGAACCAATGCCTCTGCTTGCTGTTTGGCTTGATCTAACAAGCCGCCATTTTTATTAATAGCGTTCATTGAAAAACTATTATCAATGTATACACCCACAAAACTTTGTGATAGCGGCGTTTTATTTTTCGAACTAGGAATATAAGGCTGTGCAAATGCAAAAACCAAACAGGTAATGAGTAAAATTCTACAGATTAAAATTAACCATTCTTTTAACTTTTTTTGCTTCCTAGTTTCCTCGGTAAATTGTTTTAAAAATCGAATATCACTAAAAACAATTCTTTTATACCGCCTAAAATTAAACAAATGAATAAGTATGGGAATGGCGATTAAACCCAGCGCAAATAAAAAAGAAGGATACACAAACTGCATGTTGCAATATTATAAATGTATCGCTAATTTTTTTAACAAACTTTGAAAGTTTATTATTGCACCATGAATATAGATCTAAGTAATAAACACGCATTAGTTTGTGGCAGTACAAAAGGTATTGGATTTGCAATCGCCAAACAATTTGCATTGCAGGGTGCTCAAGTTACCCTTATGGCAAGAAATGAAGAATTATTAAAAAAAGCCATTAAAGATCTACCAGCTGAAAACGGACAAATCCATGATTATTTAGTGGCAGACTTTGTTAAACCCCAATCTGTAAAGGCTGCTATTGAAACCAAAGTACAAGCAAATTATGCCTACCATATTTTAGTGAATAATAGCGGCGGACCAACACCCGGACCCATATTATTAGCCAAAGAGGAAGAATTTATAAGTGCAATCAATGCCCATTTATTAAGCAGTCATTACTTGGTTCAAGCCTTGGTAAATGGGATGAAACAAATGCAATATGGTAGAATCATAAATATTATCTCTACCAGTGTAAAAATACCCTTAAAAGGATTAGGTGTATCAAATACAACGAGAGGCGCAGTTGCAAGCTATAATAAAACCTTAGCTACAGAATTAGCACCTTGGGGCATTACTGTAAATAATATACTTCCAGGTGCAACCGGTACAGATAGACTCACCCAAATTATTGAAGGAAAAGCCACCAAACAAAAGGAAAGTATAGAAGATGTTAGCAAAGAAATGTTAGCAGAAATTCCTTTAGGTAGGTTTGCGGAACCAAATGAAATTGCTTATGCAGCCTGCTTTTTAGCTAGTCCATTTGCAGCCTACATTACAGGAATCAATCTACCAATAGATGGAGGCAGAACCGGATGTCTTTAGAATAAGCCGTTTACCTCAGACTCAATTTTAGAAATAATAGAACCCAAGTGTTCAGTGTTATCTGCAAAATTCAAATTGTCTACTTCTATAATTAAATGTTTTGGCTTATAACTACTAATCCAAGCTTCATACCTTTCATTCAAGCGTCTTAAGTAATCTAGGCGAATGCTATCTTCATAATCACGACCACGCTTTTGTATGTTATTTACCAAATGTGGAATTGAAGCGCGCAAATAAACCAGTAAATCTGGTGGTTTAACTGTTTGACTAATGCTTTCAAATATCTTTTGATAGGTCTCAAAATCACGCGTACTCATAAGACCCATGCTATGCAAGTTTGGCGCAAAAATATGCGCATCTTCATAAATGGTTCTATCTTGAACGATATTCTTTTTAGTTTTTTGCAATTGCAACAAGGTGTTGTAACGCGCATTCAAAAAATAGATTTGAAGATTAAAACTCCAACGCTGCATGTCTTCATAAAAATCTGAAATGTACGGATTATCCTCCACATCCTCGTAATGCGGCTCAAACTTATAATGCTTAGAAAGCAATGTAGTTAATGTAGTTTTTCCTGAACCGATATTACCGGCAATAGCTAAATGCATATTTTCAACTCCTCCTTTAAATTCACCCTGCAAAAAACAACTTTAACTTGTAAGGAACAAATCATTCTTTAAATGGTGGATATTTTCTTTTAAAATTTCATCAATTGCACCGATTTTGCTATTTTTTTACCATATTGCTAGATGCAAATACAATTTTATGGGGCTGCCCAAATGGTTACTGGCAGCAAACACCTAATTACCACGCCAAAGGGTACGAAAATACTACTCGATTGTGGATTGGTACAAGGAAAAATGAGTAACAAAGAAAATATGAATCAATTCTTTGCTTTCAATCCTTCAGAAATAGATTATGTTATTTTATCTCATGCTCACATAGATCACAGCGGCCTGTTGCCAAAACTTGTTAAAGATGGTTTTAATGGACTTATTTTTTGCACGCCTGCCACTAAAAGTTTGTGTGAAATCATGCTGCTAGACTCCGCTTTTATTCAAAACTCAGATTTAAAATATATCAATAAAAGACGTAAGAAAAAAGGTTTGGAAGAGATAGAATCGCTATACGACGAACAAGATGTAAAGCAAACATTGGATCTAATGCAGGAATTGGATTATGAGCATCATCTTAAAATAGATAAAGAAATCAACCTACACTTTACAGATGTTGGGCACCTCATAGGTAGCGCTGCAGTCCATTTAGATATTGCACTGGGTAATAGAAAAAGAACTAAAATTACTTTTACCGGAGATATTGGAAGATATAAAGACCCAATTTTAAGAGACCCACAATCATTTAGACAATGTGATTATCTTATTTGTGAAAGCACATATGGAGACAGACTCCACCCTACTGAACTGGATGCAGAGGCAGAATTATTAGAGATAATTAGACATACCTGTGTAGAAAAAAAAGGGAAATTAATTATTCCTGCCTTTAGCGTAGACAGAACTCAGGAAATTATTTTCACACTAGACAAAGCCGTTAATAAGGGTATTATGCCAAACATAAAGGTTTTTGTTGATAGCCCACTTTCTGTTAAAGCAACCAATATCATGCGCAAACATCAAGAATGTTATCGCGAAGAATTTGTTGCCTACGTAAATAAAGATAGTGATCCATTTGGCTTTAAAAATTTAAGCTATATTAGTGATGTAGAAAAATCAAAGGCGCTGAATCAGTTGGCCGAGCCTTGTATTATCATTTCTGCTAGTGGTATGGCCGAGGCCGGAAGAATTAAGCATCATATAATGAACAATATAGAAAACCCTAAAAACACCATATTGATGGTTGGTTATGCCACCCCAGAAAGCTTAGCTGGCAAGCTAAAAAATGGAGAAAAAAGAGTTCGAATTTTCGGAGAAGAATTTAATGTAAATGCAGAGATTAAATACCTAGGATATTACAGTGCACATGCAGATTATCATGAAATGATTCAATGGTTAAATTGTTTGAATAAAAAGAAAATTAAAGAATTATTCTTGGTTCATGGTGAACTAGATACTCAATTGGCATTTAAGGAAAAATTAGAACAAGCCGGATTTGAACATGTTTATATTCCCCATACCGGCGAAGGGGTCACATTAGCTAAGAGTTAGTTTTCTTTTTCCAAAAATCTAATAATAGGTAAATAAGCAATATGAGTGTTGTCGTAGATAATACAATACTCATACTGCTTTTCTTTTTTAACTCTTTTTGGGTAGCTATTTGCGCCTTTTCATGCTGTAATTTCAATTGAACTCTTTCATGATTCCAATCCAAAAGGGCCGTTGAATTAGTATCTGCCTGAGCCAAGCGAATCAATTCTCTTTGTTCATCCTTTCCAGCTTCAGGATCTGGTTGAGTAGGAATAATGAATTGATTATTTTTAATTTCTTTGCTACGAGAACATTTGTTTACTTCATAGAAATTTCCAGCGCTATTTAATTCTGCATACACTAAATAATACTGATTGCTATCAAATATAAATCCACAAGACTCCCGGGCCGTGCTTTTTAATGAAATTTTACGCCTAATTGGCAAGGAATCTTTAGTAAAACCTTTATAAAAACGAATGATCTCAAAATTATCAAACTGTATGGTATTCCCTGAATAATCATATACATTCATACTTTTTGTAGTTCCAATATGTTTGCCATAAAATACAAGGGTAGACATTTGATACGCATCTTGTATAGTTTTCCAACTGCATTCACATGCACGAGTTACCGATGAAAATAAGACAAAAAATAGAATAATTCTGAAATACATTTTTTAAAAGTTTAAACACAAAGGTACAAAAATTAAGCTTGAATTTACCGGACTGCAAAGGCTTAAACCAATGATTTTTGTAGAAGCGCCTTATTTTACCTAATCTTGAAGAATAAAAAAGAATCGATTGAAAACATTAATAAATATGGTTGCCAAAACCCAATTTGGATTAGAAGAGGTTTTAGCTACTGAATTAAGGAATATAGGAGCCACAGAGGTTACTCCTCACAATAGAGCAGTAAGTTTTACCGGAGATTTGAGTATCATGTACAAAGCTAATTTGTGGTTAAGAACTGCATTAAAGGTATTAATTCCAATCGAAAAATTTAGGGCTAAAAATGAATCTCAATTGTATGATGGAATCAAAAAAATTAATTGGGATCAATACCTAGATAAAGAAGGTAGATTTGTCATTAGAACCAGTTTAAAAAGTGACTTCTTTAACCACTCACAATATGTTTCTCTTAAATCTAAGGATGCCATTGCCGATCAATTTAGAGACAAATATGGAGTTAGGCCAAGTGTAGATTTAACGCATCCAGATTTAAGCATAGATATTCATATTAATAAAGATGAAGTGACTGTTTCTTTAGACTCATCTGCTGAATCTTTGCACCGCCGCGGATACAGAACAGATAGCACCCTTGCACCAATTAATGAAGTGACGGCAGCGGGAATGATTTTACTAAGCGGCTGGAACGGCGAGGGAAATTATGTAGATCCAATGTGTGGTAGTGGCACCTTATTAATTGAGGCAGCCATGATTGCCAAAAACATGCCTCCCAATTTAAACCGGGCACAGTTTGGATTTGAACGTTGGAAGAATTATGACCCTACCTTATTTGCAGAAGTGCGCGCAGAAGCCCTTGCTTCTATGAGAGAATCTAAAGCAAATATTCTAGGTTCAGATAAAACGTTTAAAGCAATTGAAATTAGCCGAGAAAACATTACTCGTGCCGGATTGGATGAAGATATCAAAGTGAGCAACAAACGTTTTGAGGAAGTGAAAGGTCCAGATGGTGGCGGCATTATGATTATTAATCCGCCATACGGAGAACGCTTACCTATAGAGGAAATTGGGGCCTTTTATAAAATGATGGGCGATCAAATGAAAAAGGAGTTTAATGGATATGATGTATGGGTGATTTCATCTAATATTCCAGCTTTAAAAATGACCGGCTTAGCACCATCCAAAAAGATTGCTTTATACAATGGTGCACTAGAATGTAGATACCATAAATTTGAAATCTATAAAGGTACGCGCAGGGAAATCCCATTCAATAAAAATGAGTCTACGGTTGAATAAATACCAACTGATTTTTGTTGTCCAAAATTAACTCAATAGAGGCATCTTTTTTAATGCTTCCACTTAGAATTTCTTTCGATAATTCATTCAATATCTTGCGTTGTAATACCCGCTTAAGAGGCCTTGCGCCGTATTGCGGATCATAACCCAATTGAGCTAACCAATCTAAGGCATCTTCTGTAACATCAAAGCTAATCCCTTGTTCTAACAATTTACTTTTGATATCTTTAAGCTGTAT
>CANHDN010000048.1 GCA_947459415.1 Bacteroidota bacterium | reverse complement strand
GCTTTACCTAACAAAAAATGATCGGCTGCTGTAACTTTTTTTGCCATGGAAATATAGGTTTCATATGCCCATGCAGCTGAATCAAATTGTTTCATTTTGTTAAACGCCTTTGCCATATCAGGATAAACATCGGCATTATTTGGAGACATCTCTATGGCTTTGCGGAAATTTCTGATGGCAGAACTATCATCACTACCAGTTTTAATTTGAAGCTTGGCTAAGTATTCATAATCTGCACCAATAATTTTCTTTGGATCAACCTTTGATAAATATAAATGAAGGGAAGCAATACCACTTTTTGCTTGCTCAGGATTGTTTTTGCCCTCTAATACCTCTGCAATGGAAAATGCCCTTAAACGGTTCATGAGTAAATTATTCTTATCTGCAGCTAAAACTGCATCAATTCGTTCTAAAGCCTCATCATAGGCCTTACTTAAAAATAAAATGCGTACAAACCTTACCTGGTTTGCAATGCTAGGTTCAGAAAAATTAATATATTTTCCATAGGCTTGCTTGGCTAGGGCAAATTTTCTTTGCGCATAATATAATTCTGCCTGGTATTTCCATGCCTGAGCATAGTTAGAATCTTTTTCGAATGCCTTATTCAAATCTAATTGGGCTTGTTCATAGTTTTTTACGCGAATCCAAATGGCAGACACACGCACAAATGCTTTTGGATTTTTTGAATCAATGGCAATGGCACGTTCATAAAAAGTAGCCGCATTACCTCCATCATTTTTTTCTAAATAAACATCGCCACCGGCAACCAATAAATCATAGTTTTTGCGATCTTGTTCAAAACCCATAGTTATGAGTGCTTCTGCTTCATCAAGCATTTTGGTAGAGGAATTTACCATACCGCTGGCAACCAAACTAATTGCCCTAATATCAGTATAAATACCCGATCTGTTTTTACTAAAACTCAATGCTTTATCAAAATAAGTTTTTGCAGCAACTTTATTTTCTGCAATTAGCTCTAATTCACCCAAGCCAGCATAATTACTCGGGTTTGCAGGAGCTTGTTGAATGCCCATTTCAAAACTAGATTTTGCAGAATCAGTTTGTAATAAATTAATGTAAGATTGACCTAAATAATACCAATAATCAGCGTTTTTAGGCTCTTTGGCACACAATGCCTTGAACACATCACGTGATGCTTCATATTTTTCAGAATCAATATATTTTAATCCATCTTGCAAAGTTTGTGATTGCAATGAAAATCCTAATAAGAAAGCACTTAATAATCCAATAATATTCTTTTTCATAATCCTTAATTTAAATCAATTGTTCTAATAGAAGACCGCTGAGGAACTAGTCCACCTTTTAATATAATTTTTTGACCTGGTTCACTTTCCATAAAACTTGCAAAGCCTGTGCCAAGTCCGGAACGCATTTCTCTGCTCACCACTTTTATATTTCGCCAATACGGATATTGTTTTAAAGCGATATTCCCTTGAATGGGTTTATTAGTAATACCAGCAACCCTCATCAATACTGGTTCAATCTCTGCAACTTTTAAGTTATTTAAAAAGAATTTTGCTTGAGAATCATCCAGATCGCTTATCCAGCTTACGCCAATGATCCCGATTGCATTTTTATTTTTTTGAACATATTCAATCACAGCTGGATTGTTAGAAAGGGCAAAACAATTTTTACCAATGCTATTTCCTTTGAGCACACTATCTTCTAAGTAGCGTATAGCTCCAGATTTAGGATGATCAAAAACTATTTGAATTTTACCTAAATTAGACAATTTAGAAATTTGATTCCAATCGGTAATTTGTCCACTCAATAAAGCTTTTACCTGAGCCAAGGAAAAACTGGTGTCTTTATTTTCTGGATGTAAAATAAAAGCAATCGCATCATAGCCAATTTTATGGTAGCGCGCCCTGCTCAGCTTTTGTTCTTTTAAGCGAGCCAATTCACCCTCATTAAGTTCTCGGGTAACAATAGCTAAACGAGCACTATCTTTTAACATGTATTGAATGGCATCGTACTCGCTTAAGTAAACCATATTTACTTTTGCATTGGGATGTAATTCTTCGAATACCATTTGTTCAGCTTCAATAATTGGCTTCAAACTTTCATCGCAAGAAACCGTAATAGTTCCGCTCGTAGGAGTATCTAAATTTTCTTGAGATGGCGAATTACTGCATGATGAAATGGCAAGTATAAAAACTACTTTAAATAGATTTTTCATTTCCACAAAGCCCTTTTTAATCGGAAAGCACCATATAAAAATAATACCGCACTCACCCCTAATTTAGCCCAACTATCCATTTTTTCAATGAAGGGAAAAAAGTAAAAAACCACACCAAACACCATATAGAAAAAACCCATGATGGCACTAAAATACTTAAATATAGACCCTACTTTGGATTCCCTTTGCTCTCTTATTTCTTCTAATTGTTCATTCATATTATAAAACATAAGGCCTGAACCTACCCTACCCAATGCAAATGCAAGAGATTTGGCAGATTCAGGCCTATCATTTATTTAGTTAATTTAATTGGAATCGAATAGGCAAAGTAAACTTAACCGTAACTGCTTTTCCATTTTGCTTTCCAGGTGTCCAAGCTGGCATAGATTTTACCACACGAATGGCTTCTTCATCACATCCCCATCCTAGCTTTTTACCCACTTGTTCTATTTGAGAAATCTTTCCGTCTGCTCCAACCACAAAGGTTAAAACAACTTTACCTTCCACACTGTTTTCTCTTGCATTAGGTGGGTACATAATATTCTTTCCTAAATATTTGTACATTTCTTCTGTACCACCTGCAAACTCTGGCATTTGCTCTGCAAAGGTCAAGATCTCGTTTGCATCTCCATCTCCACCTTCAGTTAAACTAGCATCAACCCCATCTGGATTACCTTCTTCTGTTTTAACACCAGCATCTTTATCCTTCATCTCTTCCTGAATGGGAGGTGGCTCCTCATCTGGAACTTCTTGATCTGGCTTAATTTCTGGTGGCGTAAACTTCACCGTACTTTTTAAAGGTGGCGGTGGTTCAGCAGGTGGCGGTGGTGGTTCATTTTTATCTATCGGAGGAGGTTCTTCCAATGTAGTAACCTCAGTTACCTTTACATCATTTTCAACTAGTAATTTAGACTTAAAATAGTTTATAATTACTGGTGCAGAAATGGTGAGTGAAAAAAGAACAACAGAAAGAACAATACCTTTAATAGTGTATTCATCTCCTTTTTTGCGCAATACATAGGCACCATATTCCTTATTTCTGTGATTGAAGATTAATTCAACCCATTTACTATCAAATATATCTAGTTTTGCTGCCATATTATTTAGTTTTAGGATTGGTAGTAGTGGCTGCATTAGCTGTAGTAGCCATAGCAGTTTTAATTAATTCGACTTCAATATCGGTAATATCTACAATGGCATATCTACCTATATTACAAATTAGCATTTCATCTAAAATATCAACTAAATTACGATACTTAGCTTTATCATCCGCCTTAATAACTACAATTAATGCATCTTTATTGGCTTTAATACCAGAAATTCTGCGCTTCATTTCATCTTCAGGAATTTCATTACGCCTGTACATATCCTTCAAGATTGGAATTGAATCGTAGTTGTTATTGTTAGCTCTATCCAGTAATTCTTTGTTTTTTGATAACAAGGTTGCACGAATACCACCTTTGCTAAAATTGGTAATAACAGGAGTTTCTGGTTCTCCCGTTTGATCATTGATAAAGTAATATACAATTTGATCGTTTTCTGCTAGCAATAAGGTAATCGCTTGCGAAGCTTTTACTTTTTGCTTTTCAATTTCTTCAACATCCTTTACAGGCATGTTAATTTCCATGGTTTTTGGCTTGCTCATGGAAGTAGTTAACATAAAAAAGGTAATAAGCAAAAAGCCCAAATCTACCATGGGAGTAAAGTCAACGCGAGTCGACATTTTCTTCCCTTTTGGTTTTCCACCTTTTTTATGGCCACCGCCGCCGCCTTCTATTTCTGCCATTTTCTTTTATTATTAATCAGCTGCCTCTGTAGACATGTTAGTGATAAAATTAAATCTATTAACTTTCTTTTCCTGGAGTGTGGCAATCACTTGCTTAATTACAGGAAAATTTGAATTCTGATCGCCCTTAATGGCTACCCTAACCTTGTTATTTGATAAACGAGCTTGCCAAATCCAATCGCCAAGTTCATTATTCAAAGAATCGCAAGGAATCCCTGTTTGATTAAATTTTGCGCGTTCTTCAGATTTAACAGCCAACAATTGTTTCAATTGATCAAAGGGAACCCCAAAACTAGACATTAAAGAAAACGCTTTAATCTCTTCATTGGTGAACGCAACTTGTTTTAAAGCGCTCATTTTTTGAATCAACTCTTGTTTATATTGTTGCCCTTCCATGCTAAAGAAAACACGACTATCCTCACTAATGGTAATAGTCATTATATCTACATCCGGAATAGGAACCTCTGCTACCGATGAAGGTGCATTAACCGTAACAGGCTCATCAGGTTTGAATTGTGTAGCCAACATAAAGAACGTAAGCAGTAGGAAGGCCACATCCGTCATCGCCGTCATATCTACCGAAGTACTTTTACGAGGTACTTTAACCTTTGGCATAGTATTTTATTTATAAAAATTTAAATTAAAAATCCATTGTTTTAGAACAGTTTAGAAACATCTAACTGCCATAAATTATTTATGTTTTGCTGCAAACGATTGTACAATACTGTATCCAGCTTCATCAATCGTAAAAGTTATTTTATCGATTTTAGTAGTAAATACATTGTACATAATAATAGCTACTGCAGAGTTTCCAATTCCTAAGGCAGTATTAATTAAGGCCTCAGAAATACCATTTGCTAATCCTACTGAATCTGGAGCACCACCTGTACCTAAAGCAGAGAACGCTTTAATCATACCAATAACCGTTCCTAATAAAGCAATCAAAGTTGAAACCGAAGCCATGGTTGCAATAATTACTAAGTTCTTTTCTAACATTGGTAATTCTAATGTAGTAGCTTCTTCTAATTCTTTTTGAATAGCCAATATCTTATTATCGGTATCCATATCAGATTTGCTTTCCATTTCTTTATATTTTAATAAAGCAGCACGAACCACATTGGCAACAGAGCCTTTTTGTTTATCACACTCTTGGATAGCAGCATCTACGCTACCTGCATTTAAATGAACTTGAACTTTGCGAACAAATGATTCTGCACTCGCAGTTCCTTGTGCTTTGTTTATAGTTAAAAAACGCTCGATAGAAAATGTAATACTCATTAATACCAAAGACAATAAGATTGGCACAATGAAACCTCCTTTATAAATTAAGCCTAACACATGCCCTACTCCTTCTGGAATTGGGTGGTTGTTTGGATCGCCGCCTTCAAAATTAGAAGGGCTACCCAATACAAACTTGTAAATTAAAATACCTGTAGCTACCAGGATTGGAATTGTAAAAGCTGCGAAATTGCTTTTAAATGAGCTTTCTTTTTGAGGTGCTGATACCTTGTTCATGAGAATTATAATTATAGTTTAATTGTTTACAAAAAAAGTCAATATTTACGAATATGCAAGTTGCATGGTATATTAATTAATTATGAATACCATTTACCTACTCATCTGTGTAACGTTAAATTTTCTAAAATATGTTTAAAATAGGTCCCGGTAAAATTCCAAAAAGTATGCTTAAGACAATACAAATCCATAAAACTAGGTTATAATTAAACGATTGTTCCACTTTTGCCTCATTTGCTGCTTGTCCGTACATGGCCAAAATGACCTTGAAGTAGTAGTAAACTCCTATCATTGAAGCTACTATAGCTATTAAGGTTGTATAAAAATAATCGCTTTGTAAAGCTTCTGTAAAAATATAGTATTTGCCTAAAAAACCTGCAAAAGGCGGTATGCCAGCCAAGCCAATCATGGCCATACTAAGTGCGGCTGCTTGCATTGGGTTCTTCTTTGCCAAACCATTAAAGGAATTTATATCTTCAGATTTTGTTGCACTAAAAACCGGAATTGCTACCGCAAAAGCAGCCAAGGTACTCAATGAATATGCGAGTGAATAATAAAACAATGCACCAGCGGTTTGATTCTTGGCGGTTAATATGATTAACATTAAATACCCAGCATGCGAAATACCGGAATAGGCCAATAATCGTTTAAAATTAGTTTGAGCCAATGCCATTAAGTTGCCTACTGCAAGCGTAATGATTGCTACAACATTGAGCATAGGTGCTACCTTTTCAAAAGTATAAAAGAAAGTAGTACTCATTAGTTTGTAAAATGCAGCAAAAGCAGCAATTTTAACAAGGGTACTCATGTAGGCAGTTACCAGAGCCGGAGATCCATGATACACATCTGGAGCCCAGAAATGAAAAGGTGCTGCAGAAACCTTAAACAACATAGCAAACACAACTAAAAACATTCCTGTGTAAAACAAGGGAGATATGTTTTGTTGATTCTGTATGGTGTAATCTGCAATCTTACCTAAATCAAAACTACCGCTTGCGCCGTAAATAAGGGCAATACCAAACAATAAAAAACCAGATGCAAAACTACCCATTAAAAAATATTTAAATCCTGCCTCATTAGAACGAATATCAAACCTTTTACTTCCTGCCATCACATAGAGGGCAATGGAGAGGGTTTCAATACCTAAGAATAACATAGTTAAATTGGCATAGTTAAACATCATTAAAGCACCAACCAAAATAAAAGTAAGTATGGCCATGTAATCACTGATATGATTTTGATCCGCTGCGTAATAATCTGTAGCTAAAATAAAAACGAGTAGTGTTACAAAAATGGCTAAACCACTAAATGCTACCGAAAAATTATCGATACGCACCATATTGTTAAAAAAACTTTGATTGCTGTTCCAGTCTGCTAGGTTCAAACCAAAAATTACTGCCAAACCTAATACCAATACAGGCACTATGAGTTTTCTTACATTGAAGATTTCGAGCACCATGCAAAGAAATCCTAATATTGAAGTATAGATTAAAGTATTCACGTGGTATTATTTAATTAAGTTTTTCAAAACAGGCTCTGTTAATTCCATTATTGGAGCGGGAAACACTCCCATTACAAAAATCAGAATGCCAATGGTAACCAAAACAATCTTCTCATTCCAATACAAATCAGGAAAAACAAGGCTCTCTTTTAGGGCCGAACCTAAAACCATTTTTTGATACATGCGTAACATATAAACAGCTCCCAAAATAATAGTTAATCCTGCAAATACAGATAACCAAGTATTGTACTGGTAAACACTAAACAACAACATAAACTCACCTACAAAACCATTGGTTAATGGCAATGCTACCGATCCTAAAATAATAATCATAAACCAAGTGGCAAATTGTGGCGCAAGTAACCTAATTCCACCTAAACCTTCAATTTCGCCATGTTTGGTTCTATTCATGATGATGTCTGCACAATAAAACAAGCCAACCACATTTATACCATGAGCAAACATCTGCACCATACTTCCTTGAAATCCAGTTAGGTTCAAAGCAAAAATACCTGCACTTATTAAGCCTACGTGCGCAATAGATGAATAGGCTAATAAACGCTTTAAATCTTTTTGCATAATAGCAATTACAGAGGCATAAACAATACCAATTACACTGAGCGTAATAGCTACATATTGCCATTCTGCAACACCAGCAGGAACAATGGGGATTAACCAACGTAACAAACTATAGGTACCCATTTTTAACATAATACCAGATAATAACATAGTGCCCTGAGTAGGTGCTGTGGTATAGGTATCTGGCTGCCAAGTATGAAAAGGAATAATTGGTATTTTTATTGCAAAAGCTATAAAAAACAACCAAAACAACCAAGTTTGATTACAACTGCATGCCGGATTATTAGTTAATGAAACCCAATCTAAAGAGTGCGCCGGGCTGCCATTATAAAGGAATAAAAATGCAAAAAGCATTAATAAACTACCGGCTAAGGTATAAATAAAAAACTTGAGGGTAACTTTTGCTCTATTTTCACCACCCCAATTAAATGCAATGAAGTAGATTGGAATGAGCGCTAATTCCCAAAAAATATAATAGATAAAACCATCAAAAGAAATGAACACCCCGTTTAAAGCAAACTGCATAAAAAGCATTAAACTATAAAAAATATGTGGGCGTTCTATTTCACGGTTATAACCACTTAAAACAATCAATGGCAGCAAAAGATTGGTGAGCATGATCATAACCAAACTCATGCCATCCATAGCAAAATGAATATTTAAAACTGGTTTAACAGACCAGCTAGCAAGAAATTCGAAAGCTTGTGAACCTTCATTTTTAAATACCGTATAGGCATATGCGGTAAAAATTAATTGTGCAATGGTAAAAACCAAGGCAAGGTTTCGGCTTAGATTGCCCCTGCTAAACAACAACAGGATGGAAGCAATCAGCGGTATTGATAAAAGAGTTAGACTAAGCATTTAATACACTAATTGAATAAACATAAAAACCATCATTCCAATAACCATCAGAAATAAATATAATCCGGTATTTCCGGTTTGAACCAATCGCATGGTTCTGCCGGTAAATCCAACAATCCATGCTGTAGCCATCACCAATAAATCAATAATTAATTTATCTACTAACACATAGAACAAATCACTTAACAACATGATTGGCCTTACAAATACCTTATCGTATATTTCATCAACATAAAATTTATTGGCCACCCATTTGGTGATACCTTTGGTCTCATCATCTGACTCAGGCAATAGATTCGATTTAATATAAAAATGATAAGCCAATCCAATACTAATTAAAGCAGCCAAAGTAGCAATACCCATCAACATCCACTCTGTTGGATGGTCTAAATGGGCATGTAAGGTTAAAATATGTTTCGATTCTGCGAAAATTGGCGCTAAATAATTAGCAAACATATGATTATCAGACAATACGGCTGGCAAACCCCAAAAGCCTGCAAGAACTGCAAAAATAGATAATACCAGCAGAGGCACTGTCATTGTCCAAGGTGATTCATGCAAATGAGATTTTTGCTCTTCTGTTCCCCTAAAGCCTTTGCTAAAAGTTAGGAAAAACAATCTAAACATATAAAAAGCAGTAATCATTGAACTGATACTTAATAAAATCCAAACAAGGGTATGACCATTATAGGCATTTGCTAAAATCTCATCTTTGGAAAAGAAACCAGAGAAAGGAAAAATTCCTGAGATAGCTAAGGTGCCAATCAAAAATGTACCCCAAGTAATTCTGATAGATTTAGCCAATCCACCCATATTCCGGATATCTTGTTCACCACTCATTGCATGAATAACAGAACCAGCTCCTAAGAACAATAGCGCTTTAAAGAATGCATGGGTTACCACATGGAACATTCCACTTTCAAAGGCACCCATTCCTAAAGCAGCAAACATTAATCCCAATTGCGAGACAGTAGAATAAGCCAGCACCTTTTTAATATCATTTTGCTTCATGCCAATTACTGCCGCAAATATGGAAGTTGCCACTCCTACCCACATGACCACATCCATGGTATGTGGAGCCATGGCAAATAAAATATTTGAACGGGCTATCATGTATATCCCTGCAGTTACCATCGTAGCTGCGTGTATCAATGCAGAAACAGGAGTAGGACCTGCCATGGCATCTGGCAACCAAGTATACAAAGGAATTTGGGCACTTTTTCCCATGGCACCCACAAACAACAACAAAGTAATTGCCGTAATGAGCATTGAACCTAATTCTATTCCAGATGCTGCTTCATTGATTGTTAAGTAATCTAATCCACCAAAATAAAATAACATAAAAAACATGGCCAACAAAAATCCTAAGTCACCAATACGGTTCATTATAAATGCCTTTTTAGCAGCATCGTTATAGGCATCATTTTTAAACCAGAAGCCAATCAATAAATAAGAAGCTAATCCAACACCTTCCCAGCCAATAAACATAATTAGGTAACTATTGCCCATTACCAATAAAAGCATGAAGAAGATAAATAAGTTAAGATAGGAGAAAAACCTGCTAAAGCCTTCATCATGGTGCATGTATCCAATTGAGTAAAGATGAATCAAAAAGCCAATTCCAGTAATTACAAGCATCATAATTAAAGACAGGTGGTCTATCAAAAAACCGAATGATAAGGTTACATTACCCCATTTCATCCACTGCCAAAGCTCAAAATTAAGGTCTTTATTGTCTGGCAGGTTTAAGAATAAATAGCAGGTAAGTGAAAATGACACCAATATCATGGCACTCGCCAACCAACCAGATACGTGATTTAATTGTTTTCCAAACAGGGCTATTATCAAAAAACCCATAAGGGGAAACAAAGGCACCAGAGTGGCAGGTGTTATTAATTTCGTTAATTCTAATAAATTATCCATCATCATATTCTCTGTACTCCTACCATTTTAATTTACTTAATACATCAATATCGGTAGTAGCTAAATTCCTATAAATACTTACCAATAATGCTAAGCCTACAGCAACCTCTGCGGCTGCAACTACCATAATAAAGAACACAAAAACCTGACCTTCAGAATTACCTGCATAGGCAGAAAAACTAACCAAAAGTAGGTTAACAGAATTAAGCATTAATTCAATACACATTAAAATAATGAGCGCATTTCTTCGCATTAAAACACCCATTACCCCTATTGAAAAAAGTATGGTACTTAGCACCAAATACCAATTCTGCGGATTTGCTTGTAATATATTTGACTCCATTAATGTACCTCCTTTTTAGCTAAAACAACTGCTCCTATCATGGCAGCAATAAATAAAACCGATGTCATTTCAAATGGCAATAAAAACTCAGTGAATAATACCATGCCTACATTCTGAACATAGCCAGACTCAGTGTATGCTGGGGCATTATAGCTACCTAGTTCTGTAGACCTCATACTCGCTAATAAAACTAATAACATTAAGCCACCGCTTATCATGGCTGCAAATTTATAAAGCAATGGTTTGTGGGGCTCAGTAGCTTTGTTCAGATTAAGCAACATGACTGTAAACAGCATCAAAACCATGATAGCACCTGCATATACAATGATGTGCACAATTGCCAAAAACTGGGCATTTAAGATAATATAATGGCCGGCAATTGAAAAGAAACACACAATTAACCAAATCACACTATAAATGGGATTCTTGGAGAACACCACAAAAAGAGCACTCAAAATAGAGAGCGCTGCTAGAATAAAAAATATTAACTGACTACTCATTACAGAATTATTATCATTGGGTTTAGTGCCGAAACTTAAATTGAATACTCTTTTTTTCTCTTACTTACGTCAACTCTATCGTCTATTTTCTCAACCAGCATGTCTTTTCCAAATACAAATTCACCTCTAGTATATTCCGATGGAACAATCCTATCGGTAAGGTAAATAGCATCTTTGGGACAAGCCTCCTCGCATAAACCGCAATAAATACAACGAAGCATATTAATTTCATATTTCGCTGCATATTTTTCTTCCCGATATAAATGTTCTTCCCCTTTTTGGCGTTCTGCAGCATCCATGGTAATGGCTTCTGCTGGGCAAGATACTGCACATAATCCACAGGCTGTGCAATTTTCTCTTCCTTGCTCATCACGTTTTAATACATGCATCCCACGATATACAGGAGCAAACTCTTTTTGCACTTCAGGATACTTTACAGTAGCTTTTTTCTTAAAAAGGTGCTTTATAGTTATTTGCAAGCCTCCCAAAATGGCAGGAATATATAATTTCTCCACCCAGGTCATTTCTGGCTTGGTAACTACTTTTGATCTATTTGTTAATTGCATCATTCGTTCGGTTCAAGATTAATTAATTGCCAAAAAGTGTAATTCCTAATGCGGTTAATAATACATTCACAATGGCAATAGGCATAAGCACTTGCCAACCTAAACGCATTAATTGATCATACCTAAACCTCGGTATGGTCCAACGAACCCACATGAAGAAGAAAATGAAAAAGAAAATTTTTCCGAATAAAACTAACACGCTTATTATACTCAATATGTTGTGGGGCAATATGGTTCCCAAATATTCAATTCCTGGAAAGTTATATCCACCAAAAAACAAACAAGATATTATGGCAGAAGAGATAAACATATTGATATATTCACCAAACAAATACAAACCTAATTTCATAGATGAATACTCTGTATGAAATCCTCCAATGAGTTCAGACTCGGATTCTGGTAGATCAAAAGGAGTTCTATTAGCTTCTGCAAAAGCACAAATCAAGAATATTAAAAAAGCTACTGGTTGATAAAAAACATTCCAATTCATTCCAGAAATATTAATAAAACCATATAGTTTTCCAGTTCCTTGAGCTTCCACGATATGATTAAGACTAAGTGAACCATTTGTCATTAGTAGAATAGCCACCACGCTCATACCCATTGCCAGTTCGTAACTTATCATTTGGCTGCTAGCACGAATTGCTCCCAATAGGGCATATTTGTTATTTGAGGCCCAACCTCCAATCATTATACCATATACTCCTAATGATACAACTCCCAACACATATAAAATACCAATATTTACATCAGCCACTTGCAAGGCAAACATTTCACCTCCTATATCTAATGGCAATCCCCAGGGTATTACTGCAGAAACCATTAATGTAGTAACCATAAACATACTTGGCCCTAAAATGAATAAAAATTTATCTGAAAGGGTGGGTATGATTTCTTCTTTTAAAAACATTTTAACACCGTCGGCTATTGGCTGCAATAAACCAAAGGGTCCGGCTCTATCTGGACCAATTCTATCCTGCAAAAATGCCGCAATCTTTCTTTCTGCATAGGTGCTATATGCAGCTATTCCTAAACTAACCAAAAATAATACAACAACCAGTATTGCCTTAAATACAATTACACTCATGATTTATCTCCTTCTTGTATTGTTAATGGTTTAACTTCATTCAACTTAAATTCAGTAGGCTTTTTAAACACCTCATAATGATTAGCTGAAATAACCGAGTGTCTGCTTATAGTGGTAGGACCTTCAATTGTCCAATCAGATGTACTTTTCTTATCAAACCTACAGGTGTTGCAAATAAACTCTTCCACTTCTCCCCATTGGTCTTTTCTACCTGTTACACGTAAAACCTCTTCACCTTTATACCACAAGTTTACTTTGCCGCTGCATTTTTCACAATTTCTATGAGCAGTTACTGGTTTAGTAAACCATACCCTACTTTTAAATCGAAAAGTTTTATCTGTTAAAGCACCCACCGGACAAACATCAATTACATTTCCAGAGAAATCATTGTCTACAGCTTGTTCCACGTAGGTAGATATTTCAGAATGGTCACCACGGTTTATAACACCATGCACCCTGCCATCGGTTATTTGATTAGCCACTTTTACACAACGATAGCAGAGAATGCAACGCGTCATATGTAATTGAATTTTATCACCAATATCAATTTTTTCAAATGTTCTGCGTTCAAAATCGGTTCGAGTTTTACTTGAACCATGTTCATATGATAAATCTTGCAAATGACACTCGCCAGCTTGATCGCAAATAGGGCAATCTAAGGGGTGGTTTAATAATAAGAACTCCACAACTCCTTTTCTGGCCTCAATAACTTTTGGTGAAGTTATATTCCCTACCTCCATGCCATCCATAACATTGGTGCGGCAAGAAGCTACTAATTTGGGCATTGGCCTTGGGTCTTTTTCAGAACCCTTAGTTACTTCTACCAAACAAGTACGGCAATAACCGCCGCTGGTCTTAAGTTTGCTGTAATAGCACATCGTTGGCGGGGCTACCTCCGGACCAATCATTCTTGCTGCCTGCAATATGGTAGTTCCATCAGGAACCTCAATTGTTCTGCCGTCTATTGTTACTTTTGCCATGTATTATACTTTTTTCACAAAACTTTTTTATTCACGTAAGCTATTTTACAATGCCATACGAATTACTTTTTTAACTGATTTAGGATTATTAACATACTCCTCAAATTCACTTCTAAAATGTCTGATAGCACTCGCAACAGGCCAAGCAGCAGCATCTCCCAAAGGACAAATGGTATTACCTTCAATTTTTGCTTGAATCTCCCACAACAAATCAATGTCTGAAAGGGTAGCATGTCCATCAATCATTTTATGCAAAATTTTCTCCATCCAAGCAGTACCCTCGCGGCATGGCGAACATTGTCCGCAACTTTCATGATGGTAAAAACGTGCGAAGGTGAATAGATTTTCAACAATGCTTGTATCTTCATCCATTACAATAAATCCTCCAGAACCAAGCATGGTTCCGCCACCGAAACCGCCATCTGCCAAACTTTCGTAAGACATTAAGCGCTTTTCTCCATTGGCTAAATGTAAAATTTTATCAGCTGGCAAAATAGGAACTGAAGACCCTCCTGCTACCACTGCCTTTAACTTCTTACCATTTAACATGCCCCCACAGTACTCCTCACTGTTAATAAAATCTTCTACGCTAATCCCCATCTCAATTTCGTACACTCCTGGTTTATTGATATGTCCAGATGCCGAAATAAGTTTAGTACCAGCGGATTTTCCAATTCCAATTTTAGCATACTCATCTCCGCCTTCATTCACAATAAATGAAACCGCGGCCAATGTTTCTACATTATTCACCACCGTTGGGCATCCATATAACCCGGCTATTGCAGGAAATGGAGGTTTTATTCTAGGATTACCTCTTTTACCCTCTAAACTTTCTAGCAAGGCAGTTTCTTCTCCGCATATGTATGCGCCTGCGCCCACATGAACGTATAAATCCAAATGATATCCTGAACCTAAAATATTTTTACCTAACCATCCATTGGCATAAGCCTCTTCAATGGCTTTTTCTAAAATACTAACGATGTAAAAGTATTCACCTCTAATATAAATATAGGCAGCATTTACACCCAAGGCATAACTTGAAGTGATCATCCCTTCAACCAAGGTATGTGGAATACGAGACATTAAATAACGGTCTTTAAAAGTACCTGGCTCGCTCTCATCTGCATTGCAAACCAAATAACGAGGAACACCCTCAGGTTTTGCCAAAAAGCTCCATTTCATACCTGTAGGAAAACCTGCTCCTCCACGACCTCTTAAACCAGATTTTTTAACTTCCTCAACCACAGCCTCTGGAGTCATTGTTTTGATCGCTTTTTCTACCGAATTATAACCACCATGTTTCCTGTATACTTCATATGATTGAATTCCCGGAACATGATCGTGTGCTAATAATATTTTTCTACCCATGCTATTAATAATTATCAACCACTACACTGTCTAAATATGTTTTACGCTTGCCTTCTTGTTTGCAAGTATCGATAATGGCATCTAGTTTTTCATGGGTTAAATTCTCATGAAATTGTGCGCCAATCATCATCATTGGGGCGGTTCCGCAACTACCCAAACACTCTACTGCCTTCAAAGTAAACATTCCATCTGCAGTAGTTTCTCCCTCTTTAATACCCAATTTATTTTCTAAATGAGCTATTACTTCATTGGCACCACGAACCCAACAGCTGCTGGTTCTGCATACTTCAATCATGCATTTTCCTACAGGACTCAAATTAAACATCGAATAAAACGATGCCACTTCATAGGCTTCAATATTTTGTATCTTAAGTAATGATGCCACATAATCCATGGCCGCAGGGCTTAACCATCCATCAAATTCGGCCTGAGCTAAATGCAACAGTGGAATCAAAGCCGACTTTTGCTTCCCTTCTGGATAGCGAGCAATGATTTTATTGGCAAGCGCTAATGTTTCTTCACTAAATTTAATATCACTCATTTTTTGGTCGTTTGTCTTTCGTAAAATCTACTAGGGTCTTTGGTCTATCGACTATGGACTTATTAAGCATCTAGTTCTCCAGCAATTACATTCATACTACTCATGGTAACAATGGCATCACTCAAAGTAGAGCCTTTAATCATTTCAGGGAAACCTTGGTAATATATGAAGCAAGGCCTGCGGAAATGCAAACGATACGCAGCTCTTCCACCATCACTTACTAAGTAAAAACCTAATTCACCATTACCACCCTCTACTGCATGGTATACTTCTCCTACCGGAACATCTGC
>CANHDN010000047.1 GCA_947459415.1 Bacteroidota bacterium | reverse complement strand
ATAGATCCTCCCATCATTACGGTTCGCACTAATTATACCGGGGCAAATCCAGATATTATTGAATCTCAAATTACAGAGCCCTTAGAAAAAGCGGTAAATGGAATTGCTGGGATCAGATCTATTAGTTCTTCCAGCAATCAAGGTAGCAGCGTTATTACAGTTGAGTTTAATCTAAATTACAATTTAGAAGAAGCTGCCAATGATGTGAGAGATAAGGTTTCGCAAACGGTGAGGCAATTGCCTCAGGATATTGATGCTCCTCCTGTGGTTAGTAAAGCTGATGCGAATTCAGATGCCATTGTATCATTAACCTTACAAAGTGATTCAAGATCTAAATTTGAATTGAATGATTATGCGGAAAATGTGGTGATGGAGCGATTGCAAACCATTCCTGGCGTGAGTAATATTCAAATTTGGGGGCAAAAGAAATATGCCATGAGACTATGGATAGACCCCAATAAATTAAGTGCTTTTGGATTAACCCCTCTCGATATTAAGGCCGCATTAGATAGGGAAAATATAGAATTGCCCGGAGGTAAAATTACGGGTGATAATACTGAATTGTCTGTTAAAACACTGGGGAGATACACCACCGAAGAGGATTTTAATCGTATTATTTTAAAATCAGAAGGAGGTCAAATAGTTCGTTTGGCTGATATTGGAAATGCTGTGTTGGGTGCAGAAAATGAAGAGACCGGATTAAAATCTAGGGGTGTACCCATGATTGGATTGGGTTTGGTACCTCAGCCAGGAGCTAATTATATTGAAATAGCTGATGAGTTTTATAAAAGATATGAGCAGCTCAAATTAGATATTCCAGCTGATATTAAAATGGATATTGCATTAGATAATACCCGCTTTGTTAGAACCTCTATTCATGAGGTGCTAGAAACCTTGTTTATTGCCTTTTTGCTTGTTGTTTTCATTATATTTTTATTTTTTAGAGATTGGCTTATTGCTTTTAGGCCCTTGGTAGATATTCCGGTTTCACTCATTGGTGCCTTTTTTATCATGTACCTATTTGGGTATTCTATTAATATCTTAACCTTATTAGCCATTGTATTGGCAACTGGGTTGGTGGTAGACGATGGTATTGTGGTTACAGAAAATATTTTCAAGAAAATGGAAGAAGGGATGAGCCCAAGAATGGCTGCCATTGCTGGAACTAATGAGATTTTCTTCGCAGTTATTGCTACCTCAATCACCCTAGCAGTAGTATTTCTTCCAATTATTTTTATCCAGGGTTTTGTTGGGAGTTTATTTAGAGAATTTGGGGTGGTAGTAGCGGGAGCAGTAATGATTTCTGCTTTTGTTTCGCTTACATTAACCCCTGTTTTGAATGTTTATTTGCAACGTAAAGGAACAAAACATTCAAATTTTTATGTACTTACCGAACCCTATTTTGTTCGATTAAATAATGCATATGCTCATTCACTTGCCTATTTCTTTAATAAAAAATGGTTGGTATGGGTTATTGTTGGTGTGAGTATGTGCCTCATTTTTTTAATTGGCAGCAATTTGCAGTCTGAATTATCTCCATTAGATGATCGAAGTTGGATGCGAATCAGCGCAACAGCGCCAGAAGGCACTTCCTATGATTTTATGGAAAGGTATATGAATGAGGTTTCTACTTTACTAGATGATTCCATTCCAGAAAAGCGTTTAACCTTGGTGGTAACAGCTCCAGGTTTTACTGGTAGCGGGGCAATGAATACTGGTTTTGTTAGGGTCATCTTAACTGAACCAAATGAACGGAAAAGAACACAGCAACAAATTGCTCAAAAACTTCAACAAAATTTAATGAGCTTAACTGGGGCAAAAGCTTTTGTTATTCAAGACCAAACCATTACTGGTAGTGGGGGTTCTCGGGCGGGTTTACCAGTACAATTTATTTTACAAAATCAAGATTTTTCGAAGATACAAAGTGAGTTACCAAAGTTTTTAGATAAAGTTAACGCCAGTAAAGTTTTCCAAGGTGTAGACGTAAATCTTAAATTTAATAGGCCAGAGTTAGTTATTTCTTTTGATAGAGAAAAAGCAAAAGATTTAGGTGTGAGTATTCAGAATGTAGCGCAAACATTACAATTTGCCTATGGTGGGGTACGTTATGGTTATTTTAATAAGAATGGCAAGCAATATCAAATTATTGGACAGGTTGAACGAGCGCATCGTGATGAACCAGTGGATTTAAAATCCTTGTATGTGCGCAATGATCGAGGGGAATCAATTCAATTAGATAATTTTTTAACAGTATCTGAGCAAAGCAGTCCACCGCAATTATATCATTACAATCGATATAAATCAGCTACGGTATCTGCTGGTTTAGCTGCCGGAAAAACCATTGGAGATGGGATAAAAGAAATGGAACGTATCAAAAAGGAGGTGCTTGATGATAGCTTCACCACAGATTTGGCAGGCCCATCTCGCGATTTTGCAGAGAGTGCATCCAATACCTCCTTTGCCTTTATTTTAGCTTTATTATTGATCTATTTGGTATTGGCTGCACAGTTTGAAAGTTTTAGAGATCCTATTATTATTATGTTCACCGTTCCCCTTGCTCTGGCTGGTGCATTAATTAGTCTTTGGTATTTTGATCAAACATTAAATATATTCAGTCAGATTGGTATTATTGTTTTGCTAGGATTGGTTACTAAAAATGGAATTTTAATTGTAGAATTTGCAAATCAAAAGCGGGAGCAAGGCTTGTCTAAACTTGAAGCCGTAAAAGAGGCTGCTGTTTCGCGTTTGAGGCCAATTATGATGACTAGTTTGGCAACTATTTTGGGTGCTTTACCCATTGCTTTGGCCCTTGGTGCGGGTGCAAAAAGTAGGGTTTCCATGGGTATGGTAATTATTGGCGGATTATTATTTTCAGGTTTTTTAACACTGTATGTAATTCCTGTGGTATACCAATTAATGAGTGGCAATAAAGATAGAACCCAGTTGCGCAAGGAGGAGGTAATAGATGAGAAATAGTTTAATCATTGTATGGAGCTTATTGCTCATCCATACAACTGTGAGTGGCCAAGTTACGCTTTCATTGAAAGAAGCTTACGAATTAGCATTAATGCATAATTTTTCAATACAAATTGCAAGCAATGAATTGGAGATTGCCAAGAAAAATAATGTCATTGGTGAGGCGGGTATGTTGCCTAATATCAATGGAGTAATCAATCAAGATAACCAGGTTATTGATACCAAACAAAAGTTTTTGAGTGGGGCAGAAAATAATCGCAATGGCGCTAGAAGTAATTCATTAAATGCCGGAGTAGAATTGAATTGGACACTCTTTAATGGAATGAAGATGTTTGCCACTAAAAAACGATTAGCAGAGTTAGAGGCTATGGGTAGCTTGCGATTAAAGCAGCAAATAGAGTTAACCTTAAGCAGGGTTTCACGTGCCTATTTAGATGCATTGTTAGCTAAGGAGCAATGGTTTATTGCTACGCAATTATTAAAAATTGGTGAAAAGCGTTTAGAAGTTGCTAAGGCGAAATTTGCAGCTGGCAAAAGTGCTAAGTCAGAAGTGCTAAATGTTCAGGTAAATCTTAATGCAGATCAGGCAAATGCCAGGAAATTAGAGACATTATACAAAAATAATAAGTTGCAGTTATTGCAATTATTGGGCTTGTCTAGCTCTTTTGTTTTTGAAATTTCTGATGCTTGGGTTTCAACTAAAACCATCTCGTTTGAGGCCTTTAAAGAAAGTGCCTTACAAAATAACATTGGGATTCAATTATCTAAATTAAATAAAGAAGTTAGCTTGAGTAGAATCAATGAGCTAAAAGGAGACAGGTACCCTAGTGTTCAATTTAGAACAGGGTATAATTATACGCAGCAAGAATCTGAGGCTGGGTTTCTACAATCGTCAAATAACAAGGGATTACATTATGGTTTTGGAGTAAACTTTCCTGTTTTTAATGGATTTGATTTGCATAGAAAAATTGATATTGCTAGAATAAATCAGCGTTCTGCAGAGTTATATTTTAAAGATTCTGTTCAAAAACTAGAGATTGCGGTATCTCAAGCATATGAGAATTACCTCAGCCATTTAGCACTCTATCAATTTGAAGATACCAATGTAAATTTATCAAAGGAAAACTATGATTTGGCTCGTGATCAGCAAGAAAATGGTTTGCTAAGCATCAATGATTTGCGCATGGCAGAAGTGAATTACATGCAAAGCATGCAGAGGAAATTTCAAGCTGCTTATGAAGCTAAATTAAGTGAGATTGAATTAGAAAGATTGAGCGGGAAATTATTGGGGAAATAATGAGCTGGGATGTTTCTATTTTTTCTTCTCTTTTTTACCACCAAATACTGAAATATTAACATAGCGACTAGGGCGTTCATGCAAATCTTTTAGCAAAATTTGAAGCTCTTTTGATGATTTGTTTAAATTGTCGTACAACTCTTTATCATTTATTAATTTACCTGCAGTACCTTCTCCCTTATCAATTTTTTGAGTAATTTGTGCTAATTGCAAGCTCGTCTTATTCAGTTGTTCAATGGTAGATTTTAGAGGAGCTGCTGCCAAAGAGTCTGATATGGATTTGAAGTTTTTAATGCTATTGTCTATGTCGTTTTTGTTGTTTTTGAGCGTGTAGCTAATGGCTTCCATATTGCTCGTGATGTTCCCAATTTTGCTTTTTTCTGCCATAACAATGGCGTCCAATTGAATACTTGTTTGATGAAGATTCTTTAAAATGCCGGCTAAATCTTCCATGCCATTTGAAAGGTTCTTGGTTCCGCCATTGGCTAATACTTTTTCAAATTCTCCTAACACATGGTTTAAAGAAACCATTACGTTTTCAGCCTTATTTTTAACAGGCGTTATCATTTCTGAGATAGAGGCAGATAAGCTAGTTTCTTCTGAACCAATTAAGGTGTCGCCTTCTAAAATGGGGTCAACCAGTGAGGGTATATTAAGTGAAATTGCTTTGCCTCCAAGTAAATCCATGCTTACAATCATGGCTTCACTACTCTTGGAAAGCACTATTTTATTGTCTATGAGCAGGGTAGCTAAAATTTGATTGGAGCTATCAGTTCTTATTAAACTTAATTTTTCAACCTGACCAACTTTTAAGCCTTTAAAATAAATAGGGGTTGATTTTACAATTCCATCTATTTTGTTGTAGGTAACATAATAGGTATTTAAAGATGAAAAGATTCTTTTACCTCGCAAAAAGTTGTATCCAAAATAAAGGGCTCCAAGCGAGAAGGCAGCAAATAAGCCAATTTTAAATTCTTTAGTTATTTTCAAAACAAATTCTTTTTAGCAAAAATAATGAATTTGTGAACCTATACTAATTAATCTTATTTGGAGGGTGTTGCTTGGTATGCTTTTTTATATTCAATAACGGCATTAACTATGCCCTCCGACATTTTATTAACTCCCAATTTACTTTTGAGAAATTGTCTATCTTGTAGATTGCTTAGAAACCCTGTTTCAATTAAAATGCTGGGCATTTTAGTTTTCCATAAAACCACAAATCCTGCTTGTTTAACTCCTCTGCTTGGTCGTTTCATTTTCTCACTAATTTGTTTTTCAACCTTAGCGGCCAAACTGATACTTTGTTCCATGTGCGCATTTTGTGAGAGTGAGAAGTAAATGTGGGATTCAGGTGAATTTGGGTCAAAGCCTTCATAACGAGTTAAATAATCTTCCTCTAATAATACTACTTGGTTTTCTCGCTTAGCAACATCTAGATTTCCGGCACTTTGGTTTAATCCCATAGCAAAGGTCTCAGTGCCGCTAATGGAAGTGTTTTTTGCTGAGTTACAATGAATAGAAATAAATAAATCTGCATTATTCTTATTTGCAATGGCGGCGCGTTCCCATAAACTGATAAATTTATCCTCAGAGCGTGTGTAGATTATTTTTAGTTCTGGTGATTGCTCCTTTAATTTTGCTCCAATGGCAAGAGCTATAGCCAGCGTAACTTCCTTTTCCTTTACTCCATCATGCATACAGCCAGGGTCGTGTCCACCATGTCCAGCATCAATTACCACAGTAAAAACGGTATTTTTAAGTATTTTCTTGTTAGTTGGAAAGCTTAGTGAAGAGAAAAATAGAACCATCAAAATTGGTACGATTATTTCTAGTTTCTGTAAATTCAATACTTTCTTTAGATTTGTCTCCAACATTGAGCTATTTTTTTTCATATCATACAAAGTTAATGCCTAAGCCTCATTTAAATTTGAAACTAAGCGTTTTTTTATTTTTAACGCTTGCAAATCTAACACATGCGCGCTTAGTTAAGGTCCATACAAAATTAAACACTTTGTTGGATAGAACTACAAATGAAACAAGCAGGGTGTTCGTAACTAGCTATCAAACAGATTATTATAATATTTCAGATTCTTCAAAAACTATGCTACTTACTGCCACAGATTCAAGTGTAGTAGATAGCAACTTTCTTCCCAGGAATTCTTCTGCTATTAAAGATAAAGTAAAATATAAAGCCAAAGATTCAATTGTATACTTGGCCAATGCAAAATTAGCTACCCTATACAAGGGGGCTGAAATTTACTTTGAAAACTACGAAATGAAATCTGCCATTATTACTATAAATCTTGAAAAGAATTTAGTAAATGCAGTAGGCGAAAAAGATAGTGCGGGTAATTTGGTTAATACTCCACAGTTTAAACAAGGCGCAGATACCTATAACATTAACGAAGTTACCTTTAATTACCAAACCAAACGTGGTTTAATGCGCGATTTTAGAACGCAAGAAGGAGAAGGTTTTATTAAGGGGGAAAGGGTTAAGCGAGATGAATTCAATAATTTTTATATTAGAGATAGTTATTATACTACTTGTAATGAACATGAGCCTCATTTTGCGATCCTAGCCAATAAATTAAAAGTAATTCCAGGAAGTAAAGTAATAACTGGTCCAGCCAATCTAGCCATTGCGGGGGTAAGAACTCCACTTTTTGTTCCATTTGGAATATTTCCATTAAAGCGCGGACAACAATCTGGAATTATTATACCAGCCTATGGCAACGCTGCAGGTCGTGGTTTTTTTCTAAGGCAGGGTGGATATTACTTAGGTTTAGGTGAAAAAGCAGATTTGGCAATTTTGGGTGATATTTATGCGAATTTAAGTTGGCAACTTGGAGGCAGAATGAATTACAATAATCGGTATCATTATCAAGGTAGTTTGAATGCTAATTTTGCATATAATAAAAACGGACTGCCAGAAGATCCAAGCTATCAAGAGTTTAATACCTTTAATATCAATTGGCGTCATACCATGGATCAAAAGGCCCGCCCGGGCACTTCCTTTGGTGCAGATGTTAATTTAGTAGGGAATCAATATTTAGCTTTTAATACCTATTCAACCAACAATACAGCTTTTAATAATAACATTAATTCTTCGGTGAATTTTTCCAAGTCTTTTGCCAAAGGAAAGTATAATTTAAATGCAACCACGCGTGCTTCTCAAAATACCCAAACAAGAGATTTAGCCATTACCTTGCCAGATTTAACATTTTCTGTAGCTTCTTTTCAGCCCTTTAAGCCAAAATGGAAACCAACTGCAGATAAATGGTATGAAAAAACCTCGATAAACTATTTAGGTTCGGTTCAGAACCTAATTAATACCAAAGATACCTTGTTGTTTAGAAATAGAAATGCTGAAGATTCTAAATTGTATTTTGATTCTATTATGCGCAATGGAGCTAGGCATAATATTGGTATTCAAAATTCCTTTAACTTATTTAAGTTTTACACGTTAAGTATTGGTGCAGATTATAATGAAGTTTGGACAATCAAAACCATTGACAAAAAGTTTGATGAAGAACAAAAAATACTTCGTACCAATGCAGTAAACGGATTTGAACGTGCCTATCAGTATTCTGTTAGAGGGGGTTTGTCAACTCGTTTTTATGGAATGATGCAGTTTAAAAAGAGCAGAATTCAAGCCATACGTCATGTAATTAATCCAGATTTGAGTTTTAGTTATATTCCAGATTTTGGAAGGCCTAATTATGGGTATTATCGAGATGTAAAAGCAGATACCTCAGGCAGAACAGTTCAATATTCAAGGTTTGAAAATTCTTTGTTTGGTGGGCCAAGCAGGGGTAGACAAGGCAATATTAATTTTGGGGTTGACAATAATTTTGAAATTAAATGGAAAAAGGGAAAAGATACCTCTCAAAAAATTGAAAAAATAAAGATTTTTGAAAGTATCAGATTTGGCGGAAGCTATAATATATATGCAGATTCCATGAACTTAAGTACCATACCTATTTCTTGGCGTACCACCTTATTTAAAACGGTAAATTTAAATGGAGGGGCAACCCTAGATCCTTATGTGAATGAAGTAATAACTGTAAATGGTAATTCTTCATTTAGAAGGGTAAATAAATTTTATTTTACAGAACAAAATAAATTAGGTGTGATTACAAATGGAAATTTGGGTATTGGTGCTAGTTTAAGCCCAGAGATGTTTAAAAGTAAGGATGAGAAGCAAGCGGAACGGCGGAAAAAGGAAATGGCCGAAGAGAATTTCTTGGATCAACCAATCCCTTGGAGTTTAAGTGTTAATTACACAATAAATTACAATTATACTTCTCTGCTCAATCCTACCATACAAAAATATGTTCAAACCCTTTCATTTAATGGTACTTTAACACCTACCAAAAATTGGTATTTAAATTTTAATAGTGGTTATGACTTTACTCAGAAGAAAATTTCTCATTTAGGGGTAGATTTAAGAAGAGAGTTACATTGCTGGCAATTTACCTTTGCTTGGACGCCTTTAAGTGCTTTTGGAAATCAATATTTCATTTTTAATATTCAAGTAAAATCTTCGGTTTTAAGCGATTTGAAAATTCCGAAACGCAAAGATTGGTTTGATAATAGAAGGATTTAAATTTCTCATTTATTTTAGTTTAATTCGAAGCACGAAATTTAAACTTAAAATATAAAGATGAAATACGTTACGCTCAATGACCTTCACGTTGCCTTAGGTGCAAAAATGATAGAATTTGCAGGTTATAATATGCCTGTTTTATACAATAATTTAATTCAAGAACATAATGCTGTAAGAAATAGTGTGGGCGTTTTTGATGTTAGCCACATGGGAGAGTTTAAATTGGTAGGTGAAAAAGCCTTAGATTTAATTCAATTAGTAACCAGTAATGATGCGTCTAAGTTAAGTGATGGTAAGGTTCAATATTCTTGCTTGCCTAATGATAAAGGCGGTATTGTAGATGATTTACTAGTTTATAGGTATTCTGAAAATGAGTATTATTTGGTTGTAAATGCCAGCAATATTGAAAAAGATTGGAATTGGATTAGCAAGAATAATACGTTTGGCGTAGAAATGACAAACATGAGCGATGATCTTAGTTTATTGGCTGTTCAGGGGCCGAACGCCATTAAAGTTATCCAAAAACTAACCGAGGTAGATTTAAGTGGCATGGAGTATTATACTTTTACCACAGGTAGTGTAGCGGGTTGTGAAGATGTGATCATTTCTAATACGGGATATACGGGTGCTGGTGGTTTTGAATTATATGTTTGGAATAAAGATGCCAAAAAAATGTGGGATGCTTTGTTTGAAGCCGGAAAAGAATTTGATATTCAACCTGCAGGTTTAGGTGCCCGTGATACCTTGCGTTTAGAAAAAGGCTTTTGTTTATATGGAAATGATATCAACGACGAAACTTCTCCTATTGAAGCTGGATTAGGCTGGATTACCAAATTCACAAAACCGTTTATTAACCATGAACATCACAAAGCAATTAAAGAAAATGGTGCTAGTAAAAAATTGGTTGGTTTTGAAATGATAGATAGAGGCATTCCACGCCAACATTATGCCATTAAAGATGCTGCAGGTAATGTAATAGGAGAGGTTACGTCTGGAACCCAATCACCTAGTTTAAATAAGGGTATTGGTATGGGTTATGTGAGTGCTATGCATAGCAAAGTTGATACGGAAATATACATAGACATCAGAGATAAAGCGGTAAAAGCAAAAGTGGTAAAAGTGCCGTTTTTATAGGAAGTAAAAATAATATGCAAAAAATAGAGCTCATTCATACGCCCGCTTTATTACCATATTATAACCTACAAGATAAAACTGTTGTAGTTATAGATATTTTAAGAGCCACCTCTACCATGTGTGTTGCTTTTAATACGGGAGTTAATAAAATCTTACCCATTGCCTCACCAGAGGAATGTAAAATGTTTAAAGACTTTGATTTTATTATTGCTGCCGAGCGAAATGCGATGAAAGTTCCAGGATTTGATATGGGAAATTCTCCATTTGAATTTGAAAATCCTTTTTTAGCAGGGAAGAACATCGCTTTTACAACAACCAACGGAACCAAAGCCATAAAAATGGCAAAGGCCATGCAACCTTATAAAATATTGATTGGCGCTTTTTTAAACATTACAGCACTTGCCAAACTGATCCAAGATCTTAATAAAGATGTGGTCTTGGTATGTTCTGGGTGGAAAGATAAGTACAATTTAGAAGATACCTTATTTGGAGGCGCGCTCATTGATAAACTTCTTCCAAATTTTGAAATGGAAGATGATGCCTCTTTATCTGCCCATTGTTTGTTTTTGCAATATCAAGATAATATAGAATCATTGGTAAGAAAAAGTTCGCATGCCCAGCGATTTAAATTGTTAAATGTGCAAACAGATGATGTGTCTTTTTGCCTACAGCAAGACCTGTATTCTTTTGTGCCCGAAATGGAAGGTGAGTATATTGTAAATATCAGTAGCGCTCAAGCGTGTTAGCCTTAGCCTAGATTTTTCCTGGGTCTGAACCATTGAAAAACAAAACTTAATAAAACCACTAATAAACTTCCAAATAAGTTAAACCAAAGGAAGCTAATATCTGTAAAAAAGTACATGGCAAGTACCATTGCTTCTGTAATGATGGCTGCATAAAAGGCGCTGGCTCCGGTAATGTTTTTGAACATAAATGCCACTAAAAAAATACCTAAAATAGTGCCATAAAATAGAGAGCCAAGTACATTTACTGCCTCAATTAAACTGCCCAATTTATTCGCAAACATAGCCACTCCAATGGCATATACTCCCCATAAGGCAGTGGTCCATTTTGAGGCACTCAAGTAATGTGCATCGCTTGCTTCTTTTTTAAAGCTACGCTTGTATATGTCAATAATGGTGCATGAAGCCAAGGCATTTAATTCGGCAGATTTGCTTTGCATGGAGGCAGCAAATATTACCGCAATCAGTAAGCCAATTAAACCATGAGGTAAATAATCTATTACATATCGCAAAAAAATGTAATTAGTGTCATTGGTTTCTGCTTTAGGGTCATTTTGTTTCATTAAATCGGTAGCTTGTTTTTTTAAAGCTAGTCTTTCTTTTTCGGTCTGAACCAAATAGGCTTGATGTTTACTGATTTCAAATTCATTTCCAGATTGTATGCTTTGGTTCAGGCCGAAAGCAGCTTTTCTGCTAGCCTCTTGGAGGCTTGCATCGCTTGCTAAAATTTGTTGCCAATCTGCAGCGTATTTGCTTTCTGCTAACTTTTGCGTTTCGTTGTTATTGAAAAAAAGAGGCGCTGGTTTAAATTGATAAAAAACAAATAGCAAAACACCTAGCAATAAAATAAAGAATTGCATGGGTACTTTAATAAAACCATTCATTAAAAGTCCCATTCTACTTTGCCTTAAATCTTTTGCGCTAATATACCGTGAAACCTGAGATTGGTCTGTGCCAAAATAAGAGAGTGCCAAGAAAAAACCACCTATTAATCCGCTCCAAATATTGTATTTGTTGCTGAGGTCAAAGTTTAAATCTATCACATTCATTTTACCCAATTTACCACCCATTTTGATGGCATCTGTAAAGCCAATGCCATCGGGTAAGAGATGCACAATCATGTATCCTGCTATAAACATTCCTAGGAAAATAATGCTCATTTGTTGCAGGTGTGTATAGCTTACTGCTTTTGAACCACCGGCTACGGTATATAAAATGACGATTCCGCCAATAAATAAATTGGTATAATAAATATTCCAACCTAACAAGGCAGATAAAATTAAACTAGGCGCATACAATGTTAATCCAGATGCCAATCCTCTTTGAGTTAAGAATAATAAAGAAGTGAAAACACGGGTCTTTTGGTCGAAGCGTTTTTCTAAAAATTCATAAGCTGTAAAAACATTGAGTTTATTGTAAATGGGGATAAAGAATAAACTAATTACAATCATGGCTATGGGTAAGCCAAAATAATATTGAACAAATCTCATTCCATCTGTATAGGCTTGTCCGGGTGCAGATAAAAAAGTGATAGCACTTGCCTGAGTTGCCATAATAGATAATCCAACCATATACCAAGGGATGCTTTGATCTCCTTTTAGATAATTCTCTATGTTAGTGGCTCCCCGACTCTTGAACATTCCATAAGCAGAAATCCCTACTAAAGAAAAAATAAGTACAAACCAATCTAAACTGCTCATTTTAATTGTATACTGATAAGATAGTAAATGAGTATTTGAAAAATCAAGAAAGCTATTAATAACCAATATATTGCCAAAAAAGAATCTTTCTCCGGTAATATTGGCTGTTTATCATCTATTTCTACCATTGATATATTTTTTTAGGGTTTGAGCGAAACATCAAATATAATTGCCACTTTAAAACTAACCTAACAAATGAGAATTTTAACAGTTTTAGCCATTGTGCTAGTAAGCTCTTTTCAATTATTTGCGCAAAAAGCAGCGCCAGATAATTGGTTTAATTTAGATGTAAAGCAAGATAAAGTGTGGGGTGTAAGCACAGAGCGTGCATACAAAGAACTGCCAATAGGTAAGAATAAAGAGAAGATTATTGTGGCCGTAATTGATGCAGGAACAGATATTAATCATGAAGACCTTAAAAGTATTTTATGGGTGAATGAAAAGGAAGTTGCAGGAAACGGCATAGATGATGATAAAAATGGATATATAGATGATGTGTATGGATGGAACTTTATAGGAGGTGCAGCAGGTAATGTTTCAGATGATACCTATGAATATGTACGTGTATTGGCTACATACAAGAAAAGTGGTTTAAAAGAAGGTGATTTGCCAAGTTTTACAAGTGATGAAGAAAGAGAATTGTATTTAACAGCGCGCGATTTATATGATAAAAACTTTGGAGAATTAAATGGACAATACCAACAGTTTAAAACTGTTGTTTCTTTAATAGAAAAAATGATAGAAAGAACAGGAACTAAAAATCCAACCATAGCCCAGATGAATGAAATTAAAGTGACTGAAAAACAAGATAAGCGTATTCTAATGATTGCTAAATATATTGTAAAAACAGGAGGTTTAGAAAAGTCTCCAGTGATGCAACAGTTTAGTGACGCAGAGAAGCAATTAAAAACCATGGTTGAATATAATTTAAACATGGATTTTGATCCAAGAAACATTGTTGGAGATAATTATGCTAATGTAAATGAACGAATCTATGGGAATAATCAGGTTGATGCGCCTAACACAGATCATGGAACGCATGTAGCTGGTATTATCGCAGCAGACCGAACCAATAATACAGGCATCAAAGGAATTTGCGGAGAAGCCAGAATAATGACCTTGCGTGTTGTTCCAAATGGCGATGAGCGTGACAAGGATATAGCCAATGCAATTCGATATGCTGCAGATCATGGAGCCAAGGTAATTAACATGAGTTTTGGTAAAAAGCTATCTCCACAAAAACAAGTAGTAGACGAGGCAGTGGCATATGCATTAAGTAAAGATGTATTGTTGGTTCATGCTGCAGGAAATGAATCAGAGAATTTAGCTTTAAATAAGTTTTTTCCTTCCCCTAAGTTTATTGGAAATACCAGCTCAGTGCCTAATTGGATAGAGGTTGGTGCGTCTGGCTATAAGAAAGGTAAGAAGGGTAGGGTTGCAGATTTTTCAAATTACGGTAAAAATGAGGTAGATATTTTTGCACCAGGTGTTGCTATTCATTCCACAGTGCCAGGAAGTCTATACAAAGATTTTGACGGTACCAGTATGGCATCTCCAGTAGTGGCTGGTGTAGCTGCTTTGGTTCGCCAAAATTATCCTAATTTAACAGCTGCTCAAACCAAGCAAATTTTACTTAAAAGTGCGGTGCCATGTAAGGAGAAAATTTTAATTCCAGGAACTAAAAATAAAGCAAAATTAAGTGATATTTCTAAAACAGGTGCCATTGTAAATGCCTATGAAGCATTGATTTTAGCAGATAAAGTAAGTAAGGGAGAGATTAGCTTACCTTAATGATAAAACTAGGAATAAAAAAGCCCCGTTCGCTTGCGAACGGGGCTTTTTTATTATGAAAGATAATCACACAAGTTTACCCAGCTACTTGTTTGCGAATAATATTTAAAGCGCCACCGGCTTTAAACCATTCAATTTGCTGTTCGTTATAAGTATGGTTCACAGAGATGTTTTCAATAGTGCCATTTGCATGGGTTAATTGCAAAGTTAATGGTTTTCCTGGGGTAAAGTCTGTTAATCCAATAATGTCTATTTGGTCATCTTCTAAAAATTTATCGTAATCATTTTTATCCGTAAAGGTTAAAGCCAGCATACCTTGCTTTTTAAGGTTGGTCTCGTGAATTCTGGCGAATGATTTAACCAACACAGCACGAACACCTAAATGACGAGGTTCCATGGCAGCATGCTCTCTAGAAGATCCTTCCCCATAATTCTCATCACCCACCACAATAGAACCTATTCCTTGTGCTTTATAGGCGCGCTGTACTTTTGGAACAGATTGATATTCTCCATTTAATTGATTTTTTACACTATCCGTTTTTTCATTAAAATAGTTTACCGCGCCAATCAACATATTATTAGAAATATTATCTAAATGTCCGCGGTATTTTAACCATGGTCCGGCCATTGATATATGGTCTGTGGTACATTTGCCTTTTGCTTTAATCAAAAGTTTTAATCCATGTAAATCTGTTCCTTCCCAAGCGGCAAATGGATCTAATAATTGTAATCTATCTGAAGTAGGTGAAACAGCCACATTTACCTGAGAACCATCTGCTGCTGGTTCAATATACCCTGCATCTTCTACTGCAAATCCTTTAATTGGTAATTCATCGCCAGATGGTGGGTCTAATTTTACTTGCTCACCTTTATTATTAGTTAGTGTGTCTGTAATTGGGTTAAATGACAAGTCTCCTGCAATTGCAATTGCAGCTACCATCTCAGGTGAAGCTACAAACGCATAGGTATTAGGGTTGCCATCAGCACGTTTTGCAAAGTTTCGGTTAAACGAATGTACAATGGTGTTTTTCTCAGCTTTTTCTGCTCCAACCCTATCCCACATTCCAATACATGGACCGCAAGCATTTGTAAAAATACTAGCATTTAGGTCTGTAAAAGTTTTTAGTAAACCATCTCTTTCAGCAGTATATCTTACCTGCTCTGAACCTGGGTTAATACCAAATTCTGCTTTGGTAACTAATCCTTTATCAACAGCTTGTTTAGCAATGGAAGCTGCTCTAGATAAATCTTCATAAGAAGAATTGGTACAAGAACCAATCAAGCCCCATTCAACTTTTAAAGGCCAGCCATTTTTGGCGGAAGCTTCTTTCATTTCTGAAACCGGAGTAGCCAAATCTGGTGTAAACGGTCCATTTAAATGCGGGGTTAACTCATCTAAGTTAATTTCTATTACTTGATCAAAATAAGCACTTGGATTTGCATATACTTCTGGGTCGCCGGTTAAATGGTGTTTTATACCATTTGCTAAATCAGCTACTTCATTTCTACCAGTTGCACGTAAGTATCTTTCCATACTTTCGTCGTAACCAAAAGTAGATGTGGTAGCTCCAATCTCTGCTCCCATGTTACAAATGGTACCTTTTCCGGTACAACTCATACTAGTAGCTCCTTCTCCAAAATATTCAACAATAGCGCCAGTTCCACCTTTAACAGTAAGGATACCTGCCACCTTTAAAATAACATCTTTAGGTGCAGTCCATCCGTTTAGTTTACCAGTTAATTTAATACCAATTAGTTTAGGAAATTTAAGTTCCCATGGTAATCCTGCCATTACATCACATGCATCTGCTCCACCAACACCTATGGCTAACATACCTAAACCACCGGCATTCACAGTATGTGAATCTGTTCCAATCATCATTCCACCCGGGAAGGCATAGTTTTCTAATACTACCTGGTGAATGATACCTGCGCCTGGTTTCCAGAATCCTATTCCATATTTATTAGAAACAGATGCTAAGAAATCATAAACTTCTTTGCT
>CANHDN010000046.1 GCA_947459415.1 Bacteroidota bacterium | reverse complement strand
GTCCATTAGAACATACCAACCAGCCTTATGCCATTGCAAAAATTGCTGGCATAGA
The DNA here is from genome assembly GCA_947459415.1 of Bacteroidota bacterium. GTDB lineage: Bacteria > Bacteroidota > Bacteroidia > UKL13-3 > UKL13-3 > B1. Next base: position 16,793 of record CANHDN010000046.1, on the reverse strand, counting down.
AATGTGCAATAGCTACCGCGCTCAGTATGGATGTAATTTTATATCTGTTATGCCTACCAACTTATATGGCCCTAACGACAATTATGATTTAGAAAACGCGCATGTGCTACCCTCTCTTATCAGAAAATTTATTGAGGCCAAAAACAGTGGCGCAAATGAAGTAGTTATTTGGGGAAGCGGTACACCTAAAAGAGAGTTTTTACATGTTATCGATTTAGCAGGTGCCTGCTGCTTTTTAATGGAGGCGTATAACGAACCTGACATTATTAATATTGGATCTGGAGAAGATATTAGCATTTACAACCTAGCCTTACTTATTAAAGAAATTGTGGGATATACAGGAAACATTACGCTGGATAGTTCTAAACCCGATGGTACGCCGCGCAAACTACTTAACATTAGTAAAATTAAGGCGTTGGGTTGGACGCCTACCATAGATCTTACAACAGGTATTACCCAGGTAGTTGCAGCAAACCTTAACAAGTGGCAGTAAATAATCTACAATAAAAAAGCCCCAATAAAAATATTGGGGCCGATCAGAAGAAATTGGGGGGAATGGGAAACGTTACTACTTATACAAGCGCTTTATTTTTAAAAGGATATTCTACAATTTTCCGGAATATGTTAGAGGCCATTAAGCTTTGCAGTAAATCTATATGACCCATATGATGGGTATCTGTACCAGCCCAGGTATACAAACTTTTTTCTAGTATTTTGATGGCCGTTTTTTGTGGCCCTTTTCCGTAATGATCCGATAAGCTTAATAGATTCAATTGCAGTTCACACCCAATAGCTACTAAATGTTCAAAATAAGCGGTCTGTCCAAATAAATACGGATAACGCTCTGGGTGCGCTAATACCGGAATATACCCTTGCAGTTGCAACTGAAAAATTTCATCCATAAGCATAGGTGCAGAATCTGCAAAGCTCATTTCTATTAAAACACGGTTGCCGCCAAAAGTTAAGGGCTGATTTCTGGTTCTAATACTAGAAAAATGATCATCTATCATATATTCCGATGCAAAGGCATCTACAACTGGAAGTCCAAGCTCAGCATTTTCTAGATTATTCCGTAAAATGTCAAATGCTGCTTTTATGGTTTCTGGTGTATTAGGGTATAAAGCTGTATATGTATGTGGTGTAGGAATCACTTTACAAAAACCCATGGATTTTAGCGCCGTTAATAGTGCAAGGCTGTCCTGAATTGTTTGAGCCCCATCATCTATACCGGGTAAAATATGGTTGTGCATGTCTGCACCTAAAAAGCTGTAGTTATGCTCTGCTGTTTTTTTTCTAAAAAACATGAACGTCTTCTTTATTTATAAAAGAACTGTTATCGTATGCAGGCGGAATATGAACCAACCAACGCACACTAAAATAATGGATGAGGTATTGCCACAGTTTACGAAGGGGCTTTAAATGAAGAGTATACCATTTAGGAGCCAGCCCTACTGTTTCCCAGGCACGCCTATCTTCTAAATTTACTTTAATACGGGTACCTATATTTTTATTACCTGCCCCACCAGCTAGCATATAAACAATTACTGCTCTGATGGGAGCTATAGTAATTTTATGCTTTAATAAAAGGCGTAAAATCATTTCATAATCTGCGGCGTACCTAAATGAAGTGTTATAGTTACCGAAGCGCTCGTATACCTCTTTACGCACATAAAAAGTAGGATGCGGTAACATCCAGCCACTATAAAATAAATTAGGGTTATAGCCACCAGCCACCCACACACGCTTTATTTTTTGAGGGTCATTATTTTTTACATAAATAAGATTGCCATACACAGCGTCTGCTTTAGTGGCCTTAAATTCTGAAACAATGGTTGCAACGGTGTTTTCGTTGGCTAGGTAATCATCTGAATTAAGTATGCCAATAATATCACCAGTTGCATTAGCAATACCTTTATTCATGGCGTCATAAATACCGGCGTCTTTTTCTGAAATAATCCGGGCAATATGACCATACCCTTTAAGTTGCTCGAGGGTACCATCGGTACTTGCATTGTCTATAATGATATGCTCTATGTTATGGTATAGCTGCTTTGCTACCGAATCTAAATTAAGCTTGAGCGTTTTAGCGCTATTATAGGTGGCTGTAATGATGGTTACTTTCATTGAATTAATTTCTTTGTATCACGCAATTTTCTAGTACCAACATATCCATAGAAGTACGTAAGTAGCAATCCAGTGCTTCTTGAGGGGTGTTTACAATGGGTTCGTTTTCGTTAAAGGAGGTGTTGAGTAAAATTGGGATACCTGTTTTTTTCCTAAACGTATCTATAAGGTTATAATACCTTGGTGAAACATTTTTATCTACTGTTTGTAGTCTACCGGAGCCGTCTGCATGAGTAACAGCCGGAATGAGTGCCCTTTTCTCTTCTTTTATTGGAAACACCTTTTCCATAAATGGTACATCATCTGTTATTTCAAAATATTCCGAAACATACTCTTTTAAAATGCTGGGTGCAAAAGGTCTGAAGCTTTCACGACGCTTTATTTTTTTATTTAAAATTTCTTTGGCGTCTGTGCGACGTGGATCCATTAAAATGGAGCGGCCACCTAGGGCACGTGGTCCAAACTCGGCCCTACCAGTAAACCAACCTACTACCCCACCGGCTATGAGCGTGTCGGCTATTTTATCTAAGAGTAAATCATCTGGAATGTATTTATACGCCACACCATTTTTTTCTAACACATCCATTATGGCATCATTGGTAAAGGATGGGCCCGTATAGGCTGAGTATATAGGTGCTTGCCTTGGGCTATCTAAAATATGATGGCTTGCATAAAATGCAGCGCCCATAGATATGCCAGCATCATGCCCTGCACTTGGTATATACAAATTTTTAAAAGGTGTATTAGCGAGTATTTTTCCATTGGCTACGCTGTTTTGCGCTACACCGCCGGCTAAACAAAGGTTGTCTAATTTGGTTTTATGATACAGTTCTGTGGCAACATGAAAAATAACATCCTGTGTAACCGCCTGCACAGAGGCAGCTATATCCATTTCAAACTGAGTAACAGGTCCAGATGGCTCTCTATTTTTACCAAGTAGTTCTACTAAGTTTTGGTTGTACAATACCGGAATAATGGGTTGGAAAGTATCAGAATACGTAACGTAGCCTTCGTGTGGTGATCTTAAATACTGGGTATTTAATTTAAACCAACCATCATTTGTAGGATATAATACTTTAGAAAGTACATCTTTATAAATGGGTTTACCATAAGGTGCTAGTCCCATTACTTTGTACTCGTCACCGTAATGCATGAAACCCAGGTATTGGGTTAATGCCGAGTAAAATATGCCAATACTGTTAGGAAAATTAACGGAGTCGAGTACCTCTATTTTATTGCCATCTCCTATGCCACGCATAGCAGTAGAAAAATCACCAGAGCCATCTAAAGACAGTAATGCAGCCTTATCAAATGGAGAAGGATAAAAAGCCGATGCCAAATGACTGCGGTGGTGCTCTATATTGTGTATTTTAAACTTAGGCTTATCACATTTAAAATGTGCCATTAATACTTTATCAATGGTTTTTAAATCTTTGGCATTTATAAACCTATCATAAAAGTATTTTTTAAGTAGTTGACTAGGCGCTTTAACAAAAAAGGCCATCTTTTCTTTAAACTTGGCATTAGGGTCTCTACCTACTACTAAATGGTCTATATCATACAGTGATACGCCTGCATGTTGTAAACAATAATCGACAGCTTGTATTGGAAAACCAGAATAGTGCTTAATGCGGGTAAAACGCTCTTCTTCTACGGCAGCAACTAAAACACCATTTACCAGTAAACAAGCAGACGCATCTGCGTGATGCGCATTTAAACCAAGGATGATCAAAATAAAAAAGTTAAATGATTAATTAAAAGAATTAAACAGTGCTGTATATTGAGCTTTAAAATCATGCGCGTTATAAAAATCTACCGCGTATTTATGCGCATTAGCACTGCATAAGCTGTAAGTATTGTTATCCATATTATAGAGCGCTTCAAGCACCTGCTTTAACTTATCAATGTCAAACTTATTATTGGCATAATTAACAAACCAACCGGCAGGAGTTGCCGACTCCTCAAATACCCATGGCGTTTTATCAGATATAATAACCGGAGTACCTACACTTAATGCTTCATAAATACTATGGCCAAAGTTTTCGCCTTTAGTAAGCAGTACAAGCGCATCGTAACTAGCCAAAATGGTTTGAGAGTCAGCAGGATTAGCATGGCCTTTGTAATTAAAGGTAGATAACGAGTCATTATCGTTTATTTCCTGCAGGCATAATTTCCAATATGCCTGATCTTTAACGGAGCCGTAAATATCTAATAAAACTGGGTAATTAAGCGTTTTAAGAGTTTGAATTAAGGTTAATAGGCCTTTATTTTCAACTATGAGACCGTAGTATACTAGTGATAATGATTGTGGTTGTTTTACATAATTTTTATAAACAGCAAAAGGCTTAACAGGAATATTTGATATTACTTTTATGTTTTTTTGTTTGCCAAATACTTCAATAATTTCTAGCACTTCTTGCTTAGTTGTAGCATGCCACTGAACATTTTTAAACAAAAATATAAACTTTAATAAGCTCAAATAAAGATGCTTAATAACACTTTTTTGATTTAGTAAATTATTCTGCAACATGCCCCTGGGGCATATTATTAGTTTATTTGAAATTAGAATGGGAATTAGATTTAAAGAAGGTTTAAATAACCCGTTTATGTAAACAATGTCGTTATGCTTTAAACTTTTGAACGAAAAAAACAACCCACTTAAATATTTTGATACATAAGCAATTTTATGCCCTGTTACCTTATCAGTAACTATATTGTTAGCTATGTAACCGATTGGAAGTGGTTTATTGTTATAATCGGAGGATGATGTTAAAATACAAATATTAGAACCTTTCGTAAAATATTGTAATATATTTTCAATTGATCTAATAGGACCGCCAGCATCAGAAAAGGGATAAAAATATTCAGTACTAATGTATAACATTAAGATGCAGAATTTTCAATAGCAAAACTGAATCTCTTTTTAGTATACCAAACTATTAATCCATATAACAAAATCCCTTTAGACAAATGGTTAATAGTAGTTTGAAGTTCGCAATCTGGCCTTACTGCATAATTTAAAAGCGGAAAAATCAATAAAACATAAAATGGTGAAATTTTTGTCCAACCTTCTACCAATTTAAATGTAAGAGCAAAAATTAAACCCAAGGCAAAACCAAAAATGTATACCCCAATAGCACCATATGCTATATAACCATCTGCAAAAATCCCTAACCCCATAGATGTACCCGCATTGATAGTATGACCCGAAAAAGAATTAAATATCTCCTTGTCTCCGGATTTTAATTTATCTGGCGCTAAAAACCTTGGCAAAAGTGATGCCTGTAAATACTTATATACAATAGAAAGACCCTGAAAATTTTGATTACGATCCATATTTTCAACGGTACTAGCAAATATCCATGCTTGATTAGACCGAGTAAGACTGCCTAATAGATTATCTTCTCCTAAAATAATATCAGTACTAGCGTTAGAGTATCCAACTTGGCTTGCTGTAGCTATGCTTGCTTCTTTTTGGCCGTACCAAACTTCTTCTCTGTATGATTTTTTGATGCTTTGGATGAAAAGTATGAAAATAATGGCAAAAAATATACCAACTAGTTTTACTTTCAAAGTAGGTTTAATAATATAAATAAAAAATATACAAAAAAACAAGATCCACATTAATGAATCATGATACATTCCTACTAAAACGGATTTGTAGAAAACATAAAGTAAGGTAATGACTGGCCAAACTATATTTTTTTTTGGATTTAATGCAAATAATGAAAATGCAGAAACATATTGTAATAATGACAATAGATATAACAAAAATGCTAACTCACTAGGCAAGAAGGAACTAAGCAATGAAACTAAAATTGCTAAAATTGTAACCTTCTTAAGTAATTTTTCATTAATAATTGTAGAAACATTTATGGCGCTAAAGTTTGGAATAAATAAATTAGTTTTTATACTATACAAGCCGGTAAAAAAAGAAATAAAACCAGGTATTGCTAATTCAAAATAAGATTGTTCACCAAGCTTCATATTATAGGTACTTATTTTATCAAAAAAAAGAAAAGACAAAGCAGGAGAGAATAAATAATTTAAAGCATACAAAAGAAGAGTGAATTCCCTAAAAGACAATTCATAATTAGACTTACTTAAAAAAGATAGTAAAATAGTTATGAAAATTGAAAATGAAATAGAAAAATATAAATCAAAAGAAAAAATGAAGATTAAGGAGAAAATAATAAAAAAGTTTCTTATTTCAGACATTTAATATTATATTATTTTATAATTTGTAAATTATGATACAAAGAGAAGGAATAAAATAAATTAACTATAAACCTATCACTTGTAAATTATAATGGACACTCTCACGATAACTCCGCTGAAGCTTCTCTAGTCTAATTGATTGTTGTATAATTTTTGATTTTAACAATAAGGGATTGTTTAATAACTCATTTAGTTGAGAAAGCAAATTTATTGAATCAGTAAAGTACAAAACATCATTACCGAAAAAAGAAAATATTTCATCGTTTAATTCAGTTGCAAGAAGTGTACCACATGCAGGTATTTCAAAAGTTCTTGTGGTATGTTTTTCAGGGATCCACTTACTCAATAAACCTAATCCAATTTTCGAAGAACTCAATACTCGTGAATAATCTAATGCAGCTAAATGACTTCCAAAATAAATAAGATTGTTTTTATCGTTATTTTTTTTTGCAAAGGCGCTCCATTTTATTCCACCAATCACTACTCTTAAATTATTATCGATTAAATATTGTAAAATTAAGGCTCTTTCTTTTTCATAATGTCCAATAAAACAAACATCATAAACTTTCTCTTCAAAAGAGTATAATGGCTTATGTATTAAATCATCGTAACATTGAGGTGAATATATTAAATTTTGACAGCCAAATCTTTTATACTCAGACAATTCAAATGATTTTGTAGTAATACAATAATCATAGAGCGTTAAAGACTTTTTAAAAAAACGAGATTTGTGATAAAAAAAAGCTGGGTCAGGTGTAAAATGTACTAATTTTATACTTTTAAGCCTAATAGACCTCATTGTATCAAATGAAATAAAAACACCTTTATCAATCCAAATTAAATCATACATATCATTTTGACTGATAGTGTAATTAATTAATTGATTGACTCGCCAGATTAAAGGCCCGATTTTGAATCTCCACCCAAGTGTCCGAAATATCTTGTTTGTTGAAAAAATAAGATCACTAATATTAATTAAATCAATTTTCACATTCAAAAGTGAAGACATAACATCAAAACGCATTTTTGATGTGGAACCTTCTTCACATTGACCAATATAAAGGACTTTAATCATAACAATATCCTGTCTATTTGATTTGTATATTTCTCTATAGAAAAAACTTCTAAAACCAACTTTCGTGAATTCTCAAGTATTAGAAAATCAAACGAAAATTCCTGTTTGGTTAAACTACTTAGCAATTCTGCAAACTGATCTTTTTCAAATACATAAGGATAGTTGATTTGATTTGCTATCTCTGCAATACCTCCCTTGTTTATTCCAATAAAGGGTATTCCAAAATCTAAACTTTCAAAAAATATTCTACCTAGAGGTTCAAATTCATTGACATGTAATAAAATATCAATGGAAGAATAAATTTGATTCTTATCGCTTATAAAACCATGAATATGTATATTTTTTAAAGCTATTAAGTTTTGAAAAATGACAGATTTTTCATATTCTTTATCTATATCACCATAGAAGTGTAATTCTATTTTTGATCCACAATTTTGCAGAAACTTTTGTGTGAAAAGATCAATGCCTTTTGAAGACGTAATCCTACCTACAATTCCAATTTTACAATTACCAAGTGGTGCTGGTTTAAAAAATTTTGATTCTTTGAAATGAAATCCATCATAAATTAGCCTACTTGAACCATGCAGGGCTTTTTGAATAGTCTGGGATATAGCTACAAACTGTAAATTCTTTAAGGATATACTAATCCGTTTTGAATCCTCCAATATTCTAACATGAATTACGAAATTTACTTTAGGGAAGAGCCTTGCAAGAACTACTATGTATCTTACATGCCCTGCCTCGTTGCAATAAAAATGTTTTATTTTATTTGTTAAAAGTTTTAAAAAAACTAAAAAGTAAAGCTCTTTTACATTTCCAAAACCGTTGGTTGTGAAATTATTGTCCTCTAATTTTTTTTTGAACGGACTGTTCTTAGGGACAAAGATAAAATCAAATGATATCGAACTATGATTTAAATAGTCAAAAAGCACATTTTCACTTCCATAAAGCTTACCAGAAGGACTAACAATTATTCTCAACTTTTATAATATTTAATTCGAGAAGAAAGTTTTTGAAAAGGCTTCTCAAAAAACTTATTAAAGTACAAGCTCGCTAATATAGTTACAAGGAAAATAACTACAAAGGCAACAATCCTAAATAAAGAATTTTGACTATACCGAATTGCTAGATTAATTAATGTAAACCCAATGATTGTATGGATTAAATAAATAGAGTAACTAATTTGACCCAATCTATAGAAAATAATGTTATTCATTGGTTTACAAGACACGATAAATAATTGAGTAATTATGACTATTATCCCTATCTCTAATTTCATAGAATCAAATATTATGAAGTCAAGTCCAATTATTAATAATATTAACTTTAAATCTTTTTTAGTTCCGCTGGATAAGAACGCTAAACAAATACCAGAAATAAAAATCGGTAACCAAAACAATATTTCTAATTCAGGGACATAGCTATTTAAATAGAATATAATCGATAATATTAATAGTACTAAGAATCTTAATTTACTTGACACATTAGTCAGCGGGAAAATAAATGCTAAGAAAATATAAAATTGAAATTCTATTGCCAATGTCCAATAAACTATATTCAACCAAGGATAATCAGAAAAGGGTATCAAGTAACCCAAATGAAGAAGGACTTGAGAAAAATTAAAATAAAGATGCAAAGGCAAATCGGCAAGGCAACTTTTTAATGTTAATAGAACTAGAATAAATATTAACGATATGATATAAGGAGGTTCTATTCGTATCAACCTTTTTAATAAAAATGTAAATATATTTTCTATCTTGTAATTTCCAGAAACCATAGAACTCGTAAGAATATATCCAGAAATCACGAAAAACATTTGAACACCATGTTTAGCAAAATCAAAAAGGTGAATCAAGGATTCGCTTAAAAGGAAATTATTTGAAACGCAAACAAAATGAAAAATCATCACCATTAATGCCGCCATACCCCTCAATTCAGTAATTAATCTATTTTCTTTCATCTTTTAAAAAGCTTACCATATTCCTTGCAGCATATTCTGATGTGAAATCTTTATTTAAATATTGTTCTCCGGGGGAATATACATAGTTCTGTATGGACTTTTCTATATTCAAAAAATCAATCAACACTACTTTAGGGTTTTCACTAGAAGCATATTCATAACAGCCTTGCATCTCTATCGGGAACCATACGTCTAAACCACATGCCAAGTATTCAAAGAGTTTATTTGGTGCATTGTGAATATAATTGGGGGTATTCCCTTTGTATAATATTAGCCCTACTTCTTTTTCTATTAATACTGATGGGATGTCACTATAATTAATAGGGCCACTATATTTTACATTTTTCGACTTTCGATTATAGATCAAGTTGTTTAAATTATCCGGAAATTGCATCGAAAAAACTTCTAAATCATACTTATCTGGATGTTTAATTACGAAATGAATTATTTCTGAAATATAGGTATCTTCAATACTCAATGCTCCTATGTAAACTAAACGGATGGGTTGGTTTTCAGATTTAAATCTAGAAAGAATTTTATTTTCTTGAGAATTCCAATTCAATAATGGATAATTCGGCAGTACCCTACAAATACACTCTGTGATACCTTTATTATCATTTTTAAAAAACTCTAATCGTTTGTTGTTAGTATGAGATATCCAAGCATATTTTGAATAGCTTATTTTTTCTAGAAAATGACTCCATTTCACTAATTGCATGCCTAATTGATACTCTTCAGGCGTGGTATATTCATGGTAATGTGCTAGTAATTCTGTTTTCTTAAAAAGTAATTTATATATAATTGCAGGAAATGCAGAAATGCTCTCGAAGTAAAGAACTTTACTAGGCATTATACAAATTAATTTTAACAAAGATAATATATAAAATTTTAGGTGTTTAAATAAACGAATTACCCTATTTGAAGATTGAACATTTATTCTCAGAATTTTAATAGCGTTAGAATTTAGGTTAAACTCATTGAATTTATATTGAGTAGTACTTATAATTAAAATCTCTTTTTGTATATTTGAATTTAATATAACTGATAACAAATTTTGAATAGGTGGATAATATTCTATCGGTTGGAAGTGAATTATAACAAGCCTTGCTCTATACCTCATTGATAATTAAATCAAGTTGATTGGAATATGAATTGATAACACTAGAGAATTGAAATTTACTTTCCCTATATGAATATATTGTGTCAGAAAAAATTGAAATCAATTGATCATTTCTATATTTTCCCAATGGCATTTTTACCAATTGATTACCTGAATATTTACTAACATAATTTGCCACAATCGGCCTCCCATATGCCAAATACTCCATCACCTTATGATAATTAGTTCCCTTACTCTGATCTTTCTCCACATCATAGCAAATTAAAAAAGCATCCATTCGGCGTAGTTCTTTGGCTAGTACTTCAGGGCGAACCATGCCATGTAAGATGACATTGGGGGCATTTTGAAGGGCTTCGATAAATGCTATTGTATAGGCATCTGCTGAGCCACCTAGGTTTGAATTCTTGAATTCATATGCGCCGAAGCATTCAAACACCAAATCAGAATGCGTTCTGATTATCTCTAACAAGACGGGGCGGTCAATATCGGGTCTTAAAAAATTACCTGACATGCCAACACGGATAACGTCGTCTGATTTTACAAAAGGTTGTTTACCAGCTTCTATAAAACAGTCGGCTACCCCATGGTCAATTAAAATTTTCTTTGTAGATGGATTAGCTGGAAATTGGTCTAAAATTTCATGAGCAACAGAAACCAATAAATCAGCGCCATCAGCAGCTTTTAAAGCATCCATCACTTGAGGCCAGTCAGCCGCAAAGAAAATTTTCTTTGCCTTTTGAGAAAAAAACTTCAGAGGCATAGCGTTGGTGAGGTCAAAAGACCAAACTAAGTCAAACGGTCCAAGATGCTTTTCTAATTTCTGAATATGCTGCTTTATATACCAGTCAAATATGCCTTTAGCATGAAACTTTAAGTTGTAAGGAACATTTATACTTTGGCGAACTAATATAACACCTTCAGTATCTGATTTGACAATTTCGAAATTAGATCGATTCCATTTCCAAGAAGCTTCTGTTGGTTCTAAAAAAAATATTTTATGCCCCATTTTAGCTAGCTCAATTGCATAATGATGCTTTGACACTCTCATTATACCCCAATGTTGAGGAGAAATTAATAATACACGCATAGCACTATTTTGCATAAAACTCTTTAATGCTATTTGAAATATAAATGATTTGTTTGGTGCTTAATTCTGCATACATAGGCAATGAAAGCATTTGACTTGCGGCCATAGCTGCATGCGGAAAATCAGTAGCGGTATAACCTTCAGCCGCGTAGGCTTTGAGCAATGGCAATGGTGTTGGATAATGAATGGCTGTTTCTATACCAGCTGCTTCTAAATGCGCTTTGAGCGCATCGCGATCCTCACTCAATATGATAAATAAGTGATAGCTGTGTTTGGTGTTTGGCTTTTCAGCAATGTACTTAATTTGTGAAATCTCTGAAAGAGCTTCTCTGTAGAGTGCCGCATTAGTTTGGCGAGCGGCTGTCCAACTCTTCAGATGTGGGAGTTTGACATTTAAAACCGCTGCTTGTACACCATCCATTCGAGAATTAATACCTTCAATTTCATGATGATATTTTTTTAGCGCACCATGATTTGCAAACATTCGACTTTTCGTAGCTAGCTCTAAATTATTTGTAACAATACATCCAGCATCGCCGTACGCTCCTAAATTTTTACCTGGGTAAAAGCTAAAAGAGCCAGCTATACCAAAAGTACCAGCAATACTTCCGTTTGATTCAGATAAATGAGACTGTGCACAATCTTCAATTAAATACAAATCGTGTTTGTCACAAATATTTTTAATTATATGAATATCTGCCATTTGTCCATGTAAATGAACGGCAATGACAGCTTTTGTTTTAGGAGTTACTTTATTTTCAAGTTGAGCAACATCCATGCTTAAATAAATTGGATCAATATCTACAAAAATAGGCTTAGCTCCGGTTTGCCCTATTGTTTCGGAACTAGATATCCAAGAATTAGCAACGGTAATTACCTCATCACCAAGGCCAATACTTAATGCTTTCATAATGATATACAATGAATCGGTCCCATTAGCACAAGAAACCACATGCTCAACCCCAAGTAATTGAGCAAAATTTGCTTCAAATGATTTCACACCTGCTCCGCCTATAAAGGATGAGTTTTCAATAACCTCTTGAATCGCAAAATCTATCTCAGATTTTATAGAAAGATATTGTGCTTTTAGATCTACAAAAGGGACTTTCACTATGCTAATGTTTTTATTTTTTTTGCAGGATTTCCTGCATATACTCCTTTTGTGGTGATATCTTTAGTAACTACGCTACCAGCGCCAATTACTGCTCCATCACAAATTTTTACTGGTAAAATTGTTGAATTAGAACCTATAGAAACATTATTACCAATATATGTTGATTTCCATTTGGATTGATCACTCATTGCTGGTTTACCATCGATAAATAAATCATTGATAAACATAACACCATGGCCAATAAAACAGTCATTCCCAATAGTTACCAATTCACAAATAAAGCTATGAGACTGAACTTTGGTGTTTTTCCCAATTATTACATTTTTTTGAACCTCGCAAAATGGCCCAATAAAAGAATTATCCCCTATTGAGCAACCATATAAATTAACGGGTTCAACAACCTTAACATTCTCACCAAATTGAACTTCTCTAATCTGGGCTTTATATAAAATAGGATCAGACATTTTTTTTTGTGGCTTTATATATTTTTTCAATTATTTCAACCGTTTTCATGCCTTCGTATGAGCTGGTTGTAATTTGTGCATTGTTTGTTAATACCTGAATAAGATTATCATATACTTTATCATGGTTACTCATCGAGCCTACATAATTTCCATAATTATTGGCTTTATTTCCCTCAGGTAAATTTTCGATACTAAAGTCTTGAATTTGTTGGTACTCTAATTCATTGAGGTATTGCCCTCCAATTTTTACTGTTCCTTTTTCCCCAAAAATTGTAAGCGAGCCCTCCATATTTTTTTCAAAACTATTGACGGTATAATTGACTGTTCCAATGGCACCGTTCGTGAATTTCAAAATAACTACCCCAGTGTCTTCAAATTCGATAATACCTTTATGAGCGTAATTACCCATATAAGCCTCCACCTTTTCCACATCACCAATTAGCCAATATAAAAGGTCTATAAAATGGCTAAACTGTGTAAATAGCGTACCGCCATCTAATTCTTTGGTTCCTTTCCAAGAATTATCATAATAGTCAGCATTTCGGTTCCAAAAGCAACTGAGTTGAATACTTAAAACTTTACCCAATTTACCGGCATCTACCATTTCTTTAACAGCAGCAACTGGTGGGTTATATCGGTTTTGCTTGATAGCAAAAAGTCGTTTGTTTGCTCGCTCAGCAGCTTGTAACATTTCGCCACATTCTTTTACGGAAAGACCCATTGGTTTCTCGCAAAGAACATGATGTCCGGCCTTCAATCCCTCAATTGAATGAGCAGCATGTAAGCCATTTGGCGAGCATACCGCAATAACATCAATGCCTTTTTCATTGGTGAGCATATCAGCATAATTGGTATAAGCCTTAGCTCCATAAGTATTTGCTAATTGCTGCGCTTTGTCTTCAACTACATCGCAAACAGCAACGAGCTGTCCGCGTTTTGAAATATGTTCGGCGTGTCGTTGGGCAATGCGTCCGCAACCGACTATGGCAAATTTGATCATTTTTTAAATAGTGATTTCAAAGATTTTAAGACAGGATATTCGTCAAAAATGCTTAGGCTCAATTCATATTTAGAATGAGGTACTGCTGGCGCATTTAAATATGTATTAAATTCTTCTTTTGTGAACCCTAATTTTTTAAGAACGAATTGTAAATCATGTTCAAAAACTGAATCTGGATAAATAGTTTGCTCTAATTCAGCTAAAGTATCTTCTTTACTAATTTGTCCTGAAAAAATCAAGTTAGATAAATGCGCCTTTCGTTTATCGACTTTAAACTTAGTTGGCAAAATGTACCCTTGATAAAAGCGCGTAAATACAGACTCATAGTGCTTGCCGCCGTAATCTCTCCAACTCAACTCAGAGATGATTGTTTCTTTGGCTACCTTTTTATCGTAAACCACATAGTTCAATAAGGGCCAAGATTGAAAAGGTTTAGATCTGGCAACAAGTCGTCTGCGAATAGGACTCATGAGTGGATATGCCTTACGCTTCATGGTTCCAAAACGGTTATGGATGTCTCGTAAATTGCTGGTGTTTTTGCAAATCCAAGCCTGAGGCAAGGTCACTTCAGTGACTACGTTTCTTCCGTCAATAATATGCTTGATACCTTGTTCTTTGCAGATGATGTCTAATGCAGAGAAAATCGCAATATCCGTCACCGCTTCAATATCTATCACATTAGCCTTAAAATAAGCCAACTGAATATCTCTGAATTCTTCCCAATCAATAACATATGTATACAAATCAAAGCCACATTTCTCGACAATATTTTGAATGTTCTTGACGGCTAACTCTGAGTTCCAACCATTGTCGAAATGTACGCAAAGTACGCGCAAACCAGCTTGCTTGGCAAGGTATGCAAGGTACGTAGAATCTACTCCCCCACTTACGCCAAGAATACAATCGTATTTTTTTCCTTTACCGTCAGCTTTTATTTGAGCAATGATTTCATTGTACTTCTTCTCCCCTGCTTCACCTTTTAATACGTGTTGCTTTTCAGCCTCCAAATATTCATAGTAATAATAACAAACTCCCTTTTCATCAAAGGTGATATTAGGGTCTGCAATGTTGTCCATGACAGACATACTACATTGGCGGTAATTAGGATCGTTTTTATCGAGTACCATCATAGGTAAAAATAATTGCTTGGGTATGAAATAAGAACAGCATTATGTGGGCGTTGGTACACAAACATGCTACCTGCCGCCATGCCAGATGCACCGGCATGTTTAGCAGCGTCAAAATCTGTATTGGTACTGGAACCTCCTGAAATTACAACAGGAATTTGAACCGACCTTACAATTTGCTGGAGTAAGTTGATGTCATATCCTTGGTAGGTGCCTTCTCGGTCTATTGCGTTCAGAATAATTTCGCCGGCCCCTGCCTTTTCAGCAATTTGGGCAAGCACTTGTGGTGTATGGCCAGACTTTTTGGTTCCATTAGTAAAATAAGACTTTGTACCACCCATAAAGCCCTTTTTGTAATCTATGCTCGCAACCACAGCCTGCGCGCCATAAATGGCTGCAATATCGGCCAGCAGTTGTTGGTTATTTTGAAGAGCTGTATTGATAATCACCTTTTCTACGCCTAATTGAAATACTTTTTGTGCAATGGCTAAACTTGAAATGCCTCCTCCATAACCAACAGGCATGAAGGCCTCACTGACAATTTCTTCAATGAGGGTATATTTAGGTTCTTTGTTTTCTTTGGAACAGTCGATGTCTAAAATGAGGAGCTCATCTACTTCTTTTTCATTGAAGATGCGCACTGCGTTGATAGGGTCACCCACATAATAAGGGTTTTTGAATTGCTTGGTTTTGTACAAGCCCCCTTTATGCAGTAATAATACAGGAATGATTCTAGGTTGTAAGGCCATTAAATTTTACAAAAATTAGCTAGAAGCTGCATGCCAAATTTGTGACTTTTCTCTGGATGAAACTGCAAGCCAAAAATGTTCTGATGTTGAAAACCCGACACAAACTCTTGGCCGTACTGGGTAGTACATAAAATGTCATCTTGATTGGCGCAGTCTACAAAATAAGAATGTACAAAATAGTATCTTGGGTTAATTGATACACCTGTATTCATTGGCGAATCTTTCTTGAATTCTACGGTATTCCAACCCATGTGCGGCACTTTTAAAGTTGCGTCTTGTAATTCAAACTTTTTGGTTTGCGCATCGACGAAACCCAAACCAGCCAAATTGCCTTCTTCACTATGCTGGGTCAGTAACTGCATGCCTAAGCAGATACCTAAAAAAGGTTTTTTATTTTCTAAGACCTCTTTCTTTAATACGTCTATCAAACCAAGTTGCTCTAGCTGCTCCATCCCGTGCTGAAAATGCCCTACTCCGTGCAAAATAAGCCGATCCGCAGAGGTGATATCCTCATGATTGGCACTTATCCTGGATTCTATTCCGAGATAGGCCAACATATTTTTGATGGATTTTGGATTACCGAGGTTGTAGTTGATGATGGTGGTCAAACGTTGAGGTGTTTTTTTCGATACTTTTCAAAATTCATTTCAGAAATATAACCATAGAATTTTGGTTCTAACTCGTAGCGAATGCATCGCTCATTCTCTAGATCTTTTATTTTCTTTGCAGGAACACCTCCAAGAATACAATGACCC
>CANHDN010000045.1 GCA_947459415.1 Bacteroidota bacterium | reverse complement strand
TATTCATACCTATGACAAATATGAGAAAACCTTTCACCGCTATGATGCTCATTACCATGGCTATCATCCTTTTTTCCTTTACGATTCCTTCTGGCTGGTTCAAAGCAGGTAGTGCACCTAAAAGCTACGATATGGGCGTGGATTTGGGTGCAGGTAAAAATGGTAAAAATGCTGCAACCATTAAATCTAATTCAAGAAAAATAAGGGGTTTTGGTACCTTAATGCAAAATTGTTTGCCAGATAAATATTTAGGAAAGCGGGTGCGTATGTCTGGTTTACTTAAAACTAAAGATGTTTCTGAATGGGCCGGGCTTTGGTTTAGAATTGATGATCATGGGATCAACAAATCGATTGGTTTTGATAATATGAAAGATGGGAAAGTAGATAGATCAGTGAAGGGAACCAATGATTGGATGAGCTATGATATTGTATTAGATGTTCCCCAAAGTGCCACGAACCTTGCTTATGGTGCTTTGCTTGTAGGAACAGGGCAAATCTGGTTTGATGAAATTACATTTGAAATAGTTGATAATTCGGTTCCAACCACAGGAAAAGATAAACCAGAAACTACCATGAACAAGGAGCCCATTAATTTAGATTTTGAAAAGTAGTATTTTTCTGGATCTGCCATGAATGAAATAGATCGATATATTTCACAATTTCCTGAACAGGTTCAAGAAATTTTATTGCGAATTAGGGAAATTATCAAGCAGCATGCTCCAGAAGCAGAAGAATTCATTTCTTATGGGATGCCTGCTTATAAAACAAAAAAGAAACCCTTGGTCTACTTTGCCGCTTACAAAACTCATATTGGTTTTTATGCAACGCCTACTGGTCATTCAGCATTTCAGCAAGAACTATCCATGTATAAGCAAGGAAAGGGTTCAGTTCAATTTCCATTAAATCAAACAATGCCCTATGCATTAATAGAAAAAATGGTTCAATTTAGAGTGAAAGAAAACTTAGAAAAAAGAAAATCTACTTCTAATAAAATGAACCAAGATTAATGAATTTAGATGATTAGAAAAGTAAAGTTTATATTCTTACTATTTATGTTGAGTAGGTCTATTTTAGCTCAAAATAAATTACCACAAGTTAATAGTGGCCATATCGACCGACTTGAAAATTTTAAATCTAATTTTGTAAGTTCAAGAAATGTAGATATTTGGCTTCCAGAAGATTACTCTGCTTCAACGCAATATGCAGTTTTATACATGCATGATGGACAAATGTTGTTTGATCCTAAACAAACCTGGAATAAACAAGCTTGGAATATAGATGATGTTGCCTCTGAATTAATGAAAAGTATGAGGTTAAATAATTTTATTGTAGTTGGGATTTGGAATGGTGGAGAAACCAGGCATGCAGATTATTTTCCCCAAAAACCTTTTGAGCGATTAACAAAAACTGAAAAAGATTCAGTACTCTCTCAATTAATGCGGGCAGAGAAAACAAAAGAAACTTTTATTCCAAATTCAGATTTGTATCTACAATTTATAGTGAAAGAGCTAAAACCATACATAGATAAACACTATTCAGTTTTTACAAACAAAGAAAAAACTTTCATAGCAGGAAGCAGCATGGGAGGGCTTATATCACTATATGCCATTTGCGAGTATCCAAAAATTTTTGGAGGTGCGGCATGCCTATCTACTCATTGGGTTGGATCTTATTCTCAAGAAAATAACCCATTTCCTATGGCTATGTTAAATTATTTACAAATCAACTTACCTGACCCTAAAAATCATAAAATTTATTTTGATTGCGGAAACCAGACGCTTGATGCCCTGTATCCATCCATTCAACTGCAGGTAGATCAGGTAATGAAAAGGAAAGGTTTTAATGAAGATAGCTGGATGAGTAAGTATTTCCCTGGAGATGATCACAGTGAGAAATCTTGGAGCAAAAGACTACATGTTCCACTGCTATTTTTATTAGGTAAATAAGTTTTGTTTGGCAATCAGGCTCATACGATTTTTTTACGATTTGTATTTTTTGCAATTACATTTCCGTTAGCTTATTTATTTATTACATTTGCAACCTAATGATTAAAGAAGTAAAACCAGATTTGTCTCTCCATACGAGTAAGAAAGAGCAGGTTGAGGAAATGTTTAATAGCATTGCCCCCAAATATGATTTTTTAAATCGCTTTCTTTCATTGGGAATTGACAAAATTTGGCGTAAAAAGGCTATTTCTTATCTGAAACCATTGCAGCCAAAAATCATATTAGACGTGGCAACAGGCACAGGTGATTTAGCCTTGGAAGCAATGAAATTAAAACCAGATCATATTATTGGATTAGATATTGCAGAACAAATGCTTGCATTTGGACGTCAAAAAATTGATAAAAGAGGCTTGAGCCATAAAATTCAAATGATTCAGGGAGACAGTGAAAACCTGCCGTTTGAAGATAATAAGTTTGATGCCATTAGCGTTGCCTTTGGTGTTCGTAATTTCCAAGATTTGGGTAAAGGATTAAAAGAAATGAATAGGGTATTAAAGCCAGGTGGAAGAATAGTTGTACTTGAGTTTTCAAAACCAAGCTCATTTCCATACAAGCAAGTATATCATTTCTATTTTAGCTTTATTTTACCTTTTATGGGCAACTTATTAAGCAAAAGTAAAAATGCTTACACCTATCTGCCAGAAAGTGTAAAGTATTTTCCGGAAGGAGCGGCATTTGCTGCCTTTTTGAAAGAAGCTGGATTTTTGAATATTATGGTTAAACCGCTAACATTTGGAACTTGTTCACTCTATATAGCCGACAAATAGTTATTGCTGTACTCAGCATATTGCTCGGTTTAAAAACGTGGGCACAACCTAATTTAGAGCAATACGATCTAAAAAGAATGCACTTTGGCTTTACACTAGCCACTAATTCAGGTCGTATGCTCATAGAAATGAAGCCTAATTTCCCTACAGATACACTGATGAATGTATCTGTGAAAAATTTTCCTGGCATTGGTTTAGGTGCTATTTCAAATTTACGAGTAGGAGATTATCTAGACATACGCTTAATGGCACCTGTTATTTCCTTTGTTCAAAGAAATTTGGTTTATGATTTTCCTAATGCTCAAAAGGAGGTGAAGGTAGAATCTGCCTATTGCGATGCCAGTTTATTACTTAAGTATAAATCTATGCGTAGAAAAAATATGCGGGTTTATGTGATTGGTGGTGGAAGGCTTAGTTATGATTTTGCCTCTACTATCAATAAAAATAGAGGCATTCAAAATCCGGTTGTATCTGTTGTGCCATTCACTACTGGATGGGAAGCGGGCTTTGGTTTCGATTTTTATTTTGAATATTTTAAATTCTCTCCCGAACTTAAAGTTTGTAATACATTTGGTAATGCGATGTACCGAGATAATTATATTTTTACTAATTATATTCAGTCTATTTCACCGCAATTGATACAATTTTCTTTACACTTTGAATAATTGGGGTCAGCCCAACACATGAAATTTACTTTACATAAAACGGATACAGAAACCAAGGCCAGAGCTGGTACTTTGCAGACCGGAAGAGGTAATATTGAAACTCCAATTTTTATGCCGGTTGGCACTCAGGGTTCTGTAAAATCTATTTCTCAGGAAGATTTGGATCAACAGATCAAAGCCCAAATTATTTTAGCCAATACCTATCATATTTTTTTGCGTCCGGGATTAGAGGTTATAAATAAAGCAGGTGGTATTCATCAATTTATTAATTGGAATAAACCTATGCTCACAGATAGCGGAGGTTACCAGGTTTTTAGTTTGAGCGAAATACGCAAGATTAAAGAAGAGGGGGTTTCGTTTCGATCCCACTTAGATGGTTCAAAGATTTTCTTCTCTCCAGAAATAGCTACCGATATTCAAAGAACCATAGGCGCAGATATTTTTATGGCATTTGATGAATGTCCGCCATACCCTTGTGAATACAAATATGCCAAAGAGTCTATGCATCTTACGCACCGTTGGTTGCAAAGATGCATTAAGAGATTTAATGAAACAGAACCCTTGTATGGCGTAAATCAGAGTTTATTTCCTATTGTGCAAGGTTCAGTCTACAAAGACTTGCGCATAGATTCTGCTAAATTCATTGCAGATCAAAATATGGATGGCAACGCCATTGGAGGATTAAGTGTAGGAGAGCCTCATGAGCAAATGTACGAAATGACTGAATTAGTTTGTGAGCATTTGCCCTCAGATAAGCCCCGCTATTTAATGGGTGTTGGAACGCCAGAGAATTTATTGGAATGTATTTCATTAGGCATTGATATGTTTGATTGTGTGCTTCCAACGCGCAATGCCCGACACGGACTAATTTTTACTATTGAAGGGATTATTAACCTGAAAAATGAAAAGTGGAAATATGACTATTCGTCAGTAGATAGTCAATTTACACCTAATTATTCTAAAGCGTATTTAAAGCATTTAATTAAGTGTAATGAAATGCTTGGAGCAACCATAGCGAGTAAGCAAAATTTAAGTTTTTATCTTTGGTTAATGAAAGAAGCTAGAACCCATATTTTAGCAGGCGATTTTTTAGCATGGAAAAAAGGTATCTTGCCTATTATCATGCGTAAATTATAATAATTATAATAAGGTTTGAACCAAATCATGTGGGAAAAAATTGGCATAGGGATCATAGATAGGTATATTATCAAGAAATACCTACAAACCTTTTTTTATTCGGTTTTACTCTTTACGTTTATTGCTATCTTTATAGATGTGAGCGAAAAAATGGATGATTTTATCAAGAGAAAACCGCCATTATCTGTGTTGATTTTTGATTATTATATTTGGTTTATTCCCTATTTTATGGGAATGTTTAGTTCGGTTTTTATCTTTCTATCCACCTTGTTTTTTAACAGTAAGCTTGCTCAAAACACAGAAATAATTGCTATTTTAAATAGTGGTTTAAGCTATAGAAGGTTTTTAAAACCATACCTAATTGGAGCAACTTTATTGTTTGTATTATTTATGTATTTAAATACGCAGTTTTTACCCCTTTGTGATAAATACCGCTTAGATTTTGAAGAAAATTGGATCAGAGAGACAAAGCAGACACAAAATAACAATATTTTTAATATGTTAAATGATTCTAATTTGATACATATGGAATCTTTTAATTACATAGATAGTAGTGGGTATAATTTTAACCTAGAAAGCTTTGCTAATGGTAAATTAATTGAAAGAACTTATGCGAGTAGGGTAATTTGGAATAAGCAAAAACAATGTTGGACATTAGAAGGCTATACCCAAAGAATTTTTACTAATAACAGAGAATATATTTTAAAAGGACAACGAAAAGATACAATTATAGGCCTAAAGCCTGATGAGTTTTTTGAGAAAACAAAGGTGGTTAGCAGTATGACCAATCCAGAGTTAAATAGTTATATTAGAAAGGAAACAGATAAAGGGAACCCTAAGGTGAATATTTTTAAGGTTGAATTGTATAAACGTACGGTCATTCCAATTGCCTTCTTCATTTTAACTATATTGGCTGTTGCTGTTTCTAGCGGTAAGAGTAGAGGTGGCGTAGGGGTGCATTTAGGAATTGGAATTGCACTTACATTTACCTATTTATTGCTGATTCAAATTTTTAATACGGCTGGAAATACGGGTGTTATTACTCCTTGGATAGCAGTTTGGATACCACCCATACTTTTCTTTTTGATAGCCCTTTACTTATTAAAAAAAGCACCAAAATAAATGACAGAACCTAAAGCAATAAACAAGTATGTCATTTTGCATATTATTATTTTACTCTGGGGATTTACACCTGTTTTGGGTAAATTAATTTCACTTCAAGCGCTAGATTTAGTTTTTTGGAGACTTAGCTTTTCTTTGCTGAGTTTATACGCCTATTTAAAGTTTAAAGGTGTCTCATTAACTATTTCAATAAAAGATTTATTGCATTTATTAGTATGGGGTGCTGTGGTTGGATTACATTGGTATTTCTTTTATCATGCCATTAAAGTTTCAAATGTTTCTATTGCCCTCGCTGGTTTCAGCACCATTACACTTTTTGCAAGTGTATTGCAGCCCATCATGTTAAAGAAAAAGTTTTTTTGGGGAGATGCACTGTATGGTTTAATAATTGTAGCTGGATTGCTCATTATTTTACAATTTGAGAAGTTTTATGCCGCAGGAATAATTTTTGGAATTTTAGCCGCCATTACTGGAGCCATGTTTGGTATTTATAATGGTAAACTGATCCAAAATCACGAAGCAGGTAAAATTACTTTTTATGAATTTTTAGGAGCACTTTTTACCATTGCCATTTTTCAAGCATTTCTGGGGGAATTAACAAATATCCGTTTCCCGGAATATTCAGATTTAGTCTACTTACTCATTCTTAGTATTTTTTGTACAACCCTTGCTTTTACATGGAGTGTTGAAATTCTAAAAAAAATTGATCCGCTTACAGTCATCATCACCAATAATCTGGAACCTATTTATGGGGTAGTATTCTCATTGATTTTATTTGGTGAAAGCGAAATGATGAGTGGAGGTTTTTATGCGGGTGCTGCCATGCTTTTGTTTGCTGTTTTTACTTATCCATTCTTTAAACGCAAATTTTATAAAATATAAGAATGGCCATTGGATGGGGTTTTTTTAACAAAATATAAACATCACGCATTGTTCAGTCAGCAAAAAGTATATTGCAGGCTATGGCTAAAAAGGTAGAGGGTTCAGAAACGCCACTTATGAAACAATATTTGGATATTAAAGGAAAATATCCAGGTGCAATTTTGCTTTTTAGGGTAGGAGATTTTTATGAGACTTTTGGTGAAGATGCAGTTAAAACGGCTCAAATTTTAGGAATCGTATTAACTAAAAGAGCAAATGGTGCAGCGTCTCACATTGAGCTTGCAGGATTTCCGCATCATTCCTTAGATAATTATTTGCCTAAATTGGTTCGAGCCGGACAAAGAGTTGCCATTTGCGATCAATTAGAAGATCCGAAATTAACCAAGAAAATAGTGAAGCGTGGGGTAACAGAGTTAATTACACCCGGCCTTAGTTACAATGATAAAATTTTAGATAATCGCAGCAATAATTATTTGGCTGCGGTATTTTTACAGGAAGATAAAGGCGGAATAGTTTTCTTAGATATTTCTACTGGAGAGTTTATGGTTACAGAGGGGCCAATAGCTTATCTAGATAAATTGCTGCAAAGTTTTAAACCTTCAGAAACGCTTGTTTCTAAAAAGCAATTGGCTTCCTTTAAAACATTGTTTGGAGACAAATTGTATACCTACGCCTTAGATGAATGGAATTTTCAATTAAATGTTGCATCAGATAAATTATTGGCTCATTTTCAAACTCAATCTTTGAAGGGTTTTGGTATTCAAGATTTGAGTTTAGGGATTATAAGCGCTGGTGTTTGTTTGCATTATTTGAACGAAACTCATCATCATCAAGTGGGTCATATATTAAGCATTTCCAGAATTAATGAAGAGAAATATGTTTGGTTAGATAGGTTTACTATTCGTAATTTAGAATTGTTGTTTTCAAGCAATGATAATGGGGTTCCGCTCATTCAGGTGCTGGATCAAACCGTTACCCCAATGGGTGCTAGATTACTCAAACGCTGGTTGCTTATGCCGCTTAAAGATTTAGTTCAGATTCAAGAAAGATTAAATATTGTAGATCAGGCCAAGGAGCTAAAAACATTGCGTAAAAATATGAGGGAAACCCTTTCGCAGGTTGGAGATCTGGAAAGACTTACCTCTAAATTAGCCATGCGCAGAATTGGTCCTCGAGAGTTACAACAGCTCAATCGCTCGTTAAAATTACTGCCATCTATTCAAGCATACCTGCAAGAAGCTAATCAAAATCAGATGCTTCAATTAGCTGAACAAATACATTTGTGTAATTCGGTCGTAGAGAAATTAGATCATATGTTGGTAATTGATCCACCTGTTTTAGCTAATAAAGGAAATGTGATTAAAGAAGGTGTAAATGCAGAGCTTGATGAACTTAGAAAAATTGCCTTTGGTGGTAAAGATTATTTATTACAACTACAAAAAAAGGAGCAAGAACGAACTGGGATTCCAAGTTTAAAAATAGCTTTTAATAATGTTTTTGGATATTATTTGGAGGTAACTCATGTGCACAAAGATAAAGTTCCAACAGATTGGTTGCGTAAGCAAACCTTAACCAATGCAGAACGATACATTACTGAGGAACTTAAAAAATATGAAGATCAGATTTTAGGTGCAGAAGAAAAAATTACAAGCATAGAAGAATCACTTTACAATGATTTGGTAATCTCATTGGCAAACGAAATTACTTCCATTCAAAGCAATGCTCAACTTCTTGGTAATATAGATTGTTTGTTTTCTTTTGCCCAATTGGCAGAAATGAATAATTATTGCAAACCTACCTTGCAAGAAAGTTTTGAACTAGTTCTTAAAGATGCCAGACACCCCGTAATTGAGAAGCAATTGCCTCTTGGAGAACCATACATTGCCAATGATATTTTTCTAGATAAAGAAACACAACAGATTATCATATTAACTGGTCCAAATATGAGTGGTAAATCTGCCATTCTGAGGCAAACTGCATTGTGCGTGTTGATGGCTCAGATGGGAAGTTTTGTGCCTGCAAAAGAAGCTAATATTGGGATTGTAGATAAAGTGTTTACCCGCGTGGGTGCTAGCGATAATTTATCTTCAGGCGAGAGTACTTTTATGGTAGAGATGACAGAAACAGCCAGTATTCTCAATAACCTATCACCAAATAGTCTTATTTTATTGGATGAAATAGGTAGGGGAACTTCCACCTATGATGGTATTTCACTGGCATGGGCTATCACAGAATATTTAAACCAACATCCTTATAAACCCAAAACCTTATTTGCCACGCATTATCATGAGTTAAACGAATTAGAACAAGCAGGCAATGGAATAAAGAATTTTCATGTTCATGTAAAGGAGCAAGATAATAAGGTTATTTTTTTACGCAAGTTAAAGCCAGGTGGCAGCGAGCATAGTTTTGGTATTCATGTAGCGCGTATGGCAGGCATTCCTAAAACTGTTTTGAATAGATCTGATATACTCTTGAAAGAATTGGAAAAAGGTAGAGAAAATATATCTGCCAAAGAATTAGGAAAGGTAAAGGTAAATCCCATTCAACTAAGTATGTTTCAAGTAAACGACCCAGTTTTAATTGCAATAAAAGAACAGTTAGCATGTCTAGATTTAAATTCGCTATCACCCATTGAAGCCCTGTTAAAGTTAAACGAACTTAAAAAGCTATTTGAACAATAATATTGTTTATGGACTGTCTACTCTGTTTTACCACTGATAATGATCGCATTCATGCTCAATTTTTTCAATGTAAAACGTGCAGGGCCATCTACAAAGACAAAATATATTGGTTGAATTCAGATGCCGAGAAAGAAAGATATTTACTTCATGAAAATAATCCGCTTGATCCCAATTATAGACGTTTTGTTAGTTTAATTACAGATGCTGTTTTGTCTCAATTTAAGCCACATCACCTAGGATTAGATTTTGGTGCTGGTACGGGGCCAGTTATTGCTCAAGTGCTCCAAGAACATGGCTATCAAGTAAAACTATACGATCCTTTTTTTCATCCATTTGATGCCCATTTAAATATTCAATATGATTATATCATGAGCTGCGAAGTAGTTGAGCATTTTAATAATCCGGCTAAAGAATTTAAACGTTTATATCAATGTTTAAAAGAAGGAGCTAAGCTGTTTATCATGACTGAGAGGTTTAGCAATAAACAAATATTTGATACTTGGTATTATAAAAACGATCCTACTCATGTGTTTATTTACCAAGATGAAACCTTTGAATGGATCAAACAAGAGTTTGCTTATTCAAATTTATCTTTTTCTGGTAGAATGTTAACTTTACAAAAATAAGCTTGAATCCCTTTATAGGTTGAGATTCTATAGCACTTGGATTCCTGCAAAATAAATTATTTACTGTATTTTAGTTTGA
This sequence comes from Bacteroidota bacterium, assembly GCA_947459415.1. GTDB lineage: Bacteria > Bacteroidota > Bacteroidia > UKL13-3 > UKL13-3 > B1. The sequence continues at coordinate 6,942 of CANHDN010000045.1, read as the reverse complement.
AAATCAGCTATTAAGTAAATAATTCTAATAAAATGCGCTAAAATACTTGCAAAGAAATCGTCCTTTCTTATATTTGCAGTCCCCAAAAGGGGAATCGTTCTAAATAAAACGCTTCATTAAATGCGAAAGTAGCTCAGTTGGTAGAGCGCAACCTTGCCAAGGTTGAGGTCGCGGGTTCGAGCCTCGTCTTTCGCTCCAAATAATAAAGTTATAGGTTCAATCTTATAACTTTTTTATTTAATGTTCTTTTGCTCGGGTGGTGGAATTGGTAGACACGCAGGACTTAAAATCCTGTGTCCTTTAAAGACGTGCGGGTTCAAGTCCCGCCCCGAGTACAAAAAAGCCTCGATTAAGAAATTAATCGAGGCTTTTTTGTTTATCTATTAAACCTTAATCGCAAGCCCAGTTGGCTTTCGTCAAATTTCCCATCATCGTACACTAGGTTGCCATTTACAAAAGTTTTTAAAATGCGGTTATTAAAGGTTTGGCCTTCAAACGGACTCCATTGGCATTTGTACAGGATGTTTTCTTTATGCACGGTATAAGATTGGTTCAGGTCTACTAAAACTAAATCGGCGTAAAAGCCTTCCCTGATGTAGCCTCTGCGGTCTATTTCAAACAAGATGGCCACATTGTGGCAAGCCTTTTCTACAATCTTTTCAAGGCTAATTTTACCTGCTTGGTGCAATTGCAACAAGGCATTTAAACTGTGCTGAACCAAAGGACCGCCCGAAGGTGCTTTGAGGTATTTATTCGATTTTTCTGCAATGGTATGTGGGGCATGGTCTGTGGCAATTACATCAATTCTATTATCAATAACTGCCTGTAAAATCGCATCTCTATCGCTTGCCTTTTTTACGGCTGGGTTCCACTTTATCCAATTGCCTTTGGTGGCATAATCTGCATCGCTAAACCAAAGGTGGTGCACACAAGCCTCGGCTGTAATTTTTTTCTGAACCAAGGGCAAAGTATTGTCAAACAACGACAGTTCTTTGGCCGTGCTTATGTGCAAAATATGTAAACGCGTGCCATGCTTTTTGGCTAAGTTAACCGCAAAAGCAGAGCTGGTATAACAAGCTTCCTCATTTCTAATAATAGGGTGGAAGCTGGCATCTATATCTTCGCCAAACTGTGCAATGGTATTGGCCTGGTTTTGTTTAACCATAGGGTCATCTTCGCAATGCGTAGCAATAAGCGTTTTTACTTGAGCAAATATTTGCTCCAGCGCCGCTGGATCGTCTACCAACATATCACCCGTGCTAGAACCCATAAATATCTTTACACCGCAAACCATGCTAGGGTCAACCCTTAATAACTCTGGTAAATTGGTATTGGTGGTTCCCATAAAGAAACTATAGTTGGCCAAACTGCATTGGCTGGCCCTATTGTATTTTTCTTCTAATAGTTCAACGGTGGTAGCAGAAGGCGAGGTATTGGGCATTTCCATATAAGAAGTAATACCGCCAGCAACTGCCGCCTTAGCTTCCGTATAAATTTCACCTTTGTGGGTTAATCCGGGTTCTCTAAAATGAACTTGATCGTCTATTAAACCAGGTAATAAAAATAAACCTTTTGCATCAATAACCGTATCGGCAGCCATAGCAATTCCTTGTCTTTCAATCTTCTCAATGAATTTGCCTTTGATATATACATCTGCATGGTAAATTTCACCTTCATTTACCAACTTAGCGTTTTTAATTAATGTTGTTTTCATCTTGCTGCGAACTTACAAATCTGTTGGGGTATTTTGCCTATATACTAACTAAAAAAAACACTAAACTAATAAATATAGGTGTTACATTTGAACTCAGATAAAATACTTTGAAGCAACATCCATTATTATTTCCTTGGCTCGCCTTTGCAGCTGTTTCAATCTTTTGGGGTACCACATTTCTAGCAATAAGTATTGGTGTAAAAACTTTTCCGCCCCTGCTAATGGCTGCATTTAGGCATACTGCTGCAGGAATAATATTGCTAACTTATTTCCTGTTGCGGGGATATAAAATACCTAGTTTTTCAACATTAAAAACCTTTAGCTTTAATGGAGTATTGATGTTGGCGGGTGGTAATGGAATAATTAGTTGGGGAATGCAATATGTGGGTAGTGGCTTAACTGCTTTAATTTGTGCACTTACACCCGTATGGATTGTCATCATAAATAGAGTTTCTGGTAACCAAGAAAAGCTTCATCCTCTGGCTGTATTGGGTTTCTTAGTTTGTCTGATAGGACAATTCTTTTTGTTTAAAGATAAAGTTGAATTGTTTAAAGATGAAATGTTTGTGTGGGGGGTATTGGCAGTCATACTCTCTAATTTCCTTTGGGCTTTAGGAACGGTCTACTCAAAAAATCATCAAACGCAAACCCATCCATTATTTGCTTCTGCTTGGCAAATGATTCCAGGTGGCTTATTACTTTTTATTTTAGCATTATTCAGAGGTGAGATGCATGCTTTTTCTCCAGCCCCGGAGGCTATAAACGCACTCATTTATCTCATTCTTTTTGGTTCTATATTAGGTTATGGTTCATACATGTATGTAATTAAAAAATTACCTGCAACCATCGTATCTACCTATGCCTATATCAATACCATGGTTGCCATTATTTTAGCTTGGTTTTGGTTACAAGAAAGTATGGACTTTTCTACCATAATTGCCTTAATCCTTACTATTTCTGGCGTATATTTAGTAAATAAAAATTCCTGATCCCATTTTAATTAAAGTTTACTTCCCTAAATTATTATTGTTTTCATTTAACTAAGCAATACTACTTACCAAAAACATGGTTAACTTTGGCTCATGCAAAAGCCAATTATAAAGCCTGCACGAGGAGCAGAAAAAGTTAATTTACACCCGAGAAATCTCCACCGAAGTGCATATGATTTTAAGAAATTAATAGAGGCTTTGCCAGATTTAGTAGTTTATGTTAGGCCAAATCCTTATGGCACACTATCAATAGATTTTTCTGACCCCAAAGCAGTAAAGTGTCTTAACCAGGCTTTATTGAAAGCTTATTATCAAATTGATTATTGGGATATTCCAGAAGCCTATTTATGTCCACCAATTCCAGGAAGAACAGATTATGTGCATTATATAGCTGATTTATTGGCAGCTTCTAATGCAGGAAAAATACCTATTGGGCCAAAAATATCTGGCTTAGATATAGGATCTGGTGCCAATTTAATTTATCCACTACTTGCGAATTCATTGTATCGCTGGAGTATGTGCGGTACAGAAATTGATGTGCATGCCATACAAAATATGGAAAAGATAATCGCTTGCAATCAGGGCTTAGAAAAGGTAATTGCTGTTCGAACCCAAACCCATAGCACTCAAATTTTCCAAGGTATTTTAAATCCAAATGATTTATTTGATTTTACAATTTGTAATCCCCCTTTTCATGCCAGTGCCGAGGAAGCATTTGAGCAATCTACCAGAAAATTACGAAATCTAAAGACAAAAAATCAGGTGCTTAATTTTGGAGGTTTGAGTCATGAATTGTGGTGTGAAGGAGGTGAAAAATTATTTGTAAAACGTATGATTTTGGAAAGTAAAAATTTTGCTTCTAGTTGTTTTTGGTTTACAACCCTCATTTCTAAAGGAAGTAATATTGATGAACTGGGCTCTTTTTTAAAAACAGCAGGTGTTCAAGATTTAAAAATGATTCAGATGAGCCAGGGGCAAAAGGTAAGTAGGTTTATTGCTTGGACATTCCTAAATAAACCGCAACAGAAAGAATGGCGCAAACAACGCTGGGAATAGGCATTTGTAATTATTTAAATTTGCTTTACCTTCCAAATGATGGAAGAAAAGGAAAAAGGGCATAACCAAGAAATGGGTAAACTAGGGGAGGATATTGCTACCCAATTTTTGACTCAAAAATCTTATATTATTGTGGCTAAAAATTACCGTGCTGGCAAGGTAGAAATTGATCTTATCTGCAAGAAAGCCAAGCTATTGGTGTTTGTTGAGGTCAAATGCAGATTCAATGCTTTGGTTCAACCAGAATTAGCGGTAGATTTTACAAAACAACGTAATATTGCACGTGCAGCGAGTTCTTATTTATATCGCTATCAAATAAAAGGTCCGGTACAATTTGATATTGTGGCCATTAATTTTTTTCAGGGAAAAGTAGATATTATGCATTTCGAAGATGCTTTTTATCCGGTTTTCTATAAATAGTTTTTAATAGCCATATTTCTCTTTCCATTTGTTTCTTAAGAATAAACCTTGTTCTTTTTCTCTCGGATTATCCCCTGGCTCAAAGAATTTTTGGCCTTTTATATTTTCAGGTAAAAACTCTTGTTCTATAAAATTGCCTTCATAGGCATGGGCATATGCATAATCTTTGCCATAATCAAGGTCTTTCATGAGGCTTGTTGGGGCATTTCTTAAGTGAAGGGGTATGGGTAGATTGCCTGTTTTATTTACTGTTTCTTGGGCTTCGTTAATGGCTAAATAAGATGCATTGCTTTTTATTGAACACGATAAATAGATAACACATTGAGACAAGATGATTCTACTTTCAGGAAAACCAATTTTATGAACAGCATCAAAGCAATTATTGGCAATTAAAAGTGCATTTGGATTGGCATTACCTATATCTTCACTTGCCAAAATTAACAGCCTCCTCGCAATAAATTCTGGTTTTTCACCCCCAGCAATCATCCTAGCTAAGTAGTAAACTGCGGCATTAGGATCACTCCCCCTAATTGATTTTATAAAGGCAGAAATAACATCATAATGTTCTTCTCCATTTTTGTCGTATCGTTGTACTTTTTGATGTAAAATTTTTCCTACCCATTTGTTATCAATAATAACTTCGCTCGATTCTGGCCACTGCATTACTAGCAGTTCTAAAAGATTTAATAATTTGCGGCCATCTCCCATGCTATGTTGTAGCAATAAATCTGTTTCTTTTAACTTAATGACATATTGAGTTAAGATTTCATCTTTAGAAATAGCCTGATCCAACAGTTGTAATAAATGTTCTCCATTTAACTCCTTTAAGGTGTATACCTGGCACCTGCTTAAAAGGGCATTGTTTACCTCAAAACTCGGATTTTCAGTAGTAGCACCAATTAATATAATGCTTCCATTTTCTACTGCACCCAACAAGGCATCTTGCTGATTTTTATTAAACCTATGTATCTCATCTAAAAACAGCAATACTTTTCCTATTTTTTTTGCATCATCTATTACTTTTCTAACCTCTGCTACACCGACTTGCACTGCACTTAAAAAATAAAAATGCATACCGAGTTCTTGTCCAATTACACGAGCAAGGGTCGTTTTTCCAACTCCTGGAGGCCCCCATAAAATCATGGATGGAATATGTTTGTTTTTTATCACCTGAGATAAAGGTGCGCCTTCAGCAATTAAATGTTCTTGACCAATTATATCAGATAACTTTTGCGGCCTTATTCTTTCTGCAAGCGGTTTAATAGGATGCGTATTCTCCATTAAAATACAATTAAAATTAATTATAGTATATTTGTCAAAGTAATGAAAAAAATTACGCTACTTATTTACTTTTTATTCGTTCTGGGATTATTTCAAAAAATAGTGGCTCAGGGTGTGCCCCCTATGGATACTTCTTTGCAAGAGCCTACGCGCTTTTATCAGGAAGGAAAGGCCAGTTATTATGCCAATATGTTACATGGTAGACAAACAGCCAGTGGTGAAAGATATCATAAAAACAAACTTACTGCAGCGCACAGAACATTGCCTTTGGGCACAAGGGTTAGGGTTACTCAGAAGCAAAGTGGGCGTTGGGTAATTGTTACCATCAATGATAGAGGGCCTTATTCAGATAAATATATAATAGATTTATCTAGAAGAGCGGCCAAACATCTAGGAATGACAAGCGGTAAGGGCTATACCAAAGTTTCCATTGAAGAATTGCCTAAAAAGGATCAACCATGGCCGCAAAAACATGTTCCAGATAAGCCGGGTCAAGGACTAAAATAATTTCTTATCTTCTATTTTTTTGGTAGGTTTTCAATTAATATCTCCACTGCTTCATCCAAAATTAGATTTAACTCTTCTTTATTTTTTTCTTTTAATTTTGCTTTTTGATCTTCTCTATCTTTTTTCTTTTGGTTGCCAATCGCTTGGTCTGCTTTATACCTTTCTTCATTCAATGTAAGGTATTTTTTGTCTCTAGACTCTTTTATATTTTGAATATCTTCTAGCAAGAATTGATAGGCAGAAGAGTTCTTCATGCGTAGTTCATGGTTTAATTTTATTTGTGCTAAATTGCCTTTTGCATTTCCTTGTTTACTATAATATTGAGGTTTTATTTCATCATACGGCAGGGCAAATTCGCTAGCACCTTCTCCAAATTCTTTATCCGAGTACAAGCTAGGAAATTCAATATCTGGATCAACTCCATTAAATTGGGTACTGCCGCCAGAAATTCTGTAAAATTTAGCTATGGTGAGTTTTAATTGTCCTAATTTTTTACCGTCAATTTGCACAAAATTATTTAGGTCTGTAAGTTGCTGAACGGTACCTTTACCATAAGTTTTCTCACCAACAATTAAAGCCCTATCATAGTCTTGTAAGGCTGCTGCAAATATTTCTGAGGCAGAGGCACTAAATCTATTTACTAATACTGTTAAGGGGCCATCCCACAATATGTTTTCGTCCCTATCTTCCTCTGCTTTGGTAAGCCCAAAATGGTCTTTAACTGCTACTACCGGGCCTTTACTAATAAATAAACCCGTTAATTCAACAGCCTCTTGTAAACTTCCTCCACCATTGTTTCTAAGATCAATGATAATGGCTTGAACCGATTCTTTTTTGAGATCTTGAATGAGTTTTTTAACATCTCTCGTGGTGCTTTTGTAATTGGCATCACCGCGCTGCAGAGCGGATATGTCAATATAAAAGGTAGGTAAAACAACTACACCCACTTTTACTTTTTTTCCATTAACAATTCTT
>CANHDN010000044.1 GCA_947459415.1 Bacteroidota bacterium | reverse complement strand
TTGAAGATGGCATGTTAAAGGTAGTGTTACCTAAGACTGAATTAAAACAACATACTACCAAGGTGCTTATAAAATAATTTAGCAGGGTAGCTTGTATTTCATAGGTTAATAGTCCGCCCAATTTATTGGGCGGACTTATTTTTTATATGTATAGCAAAAATAGTTTAACATGATTCCTTTTTGCTATTTTCGCACAAGAACATGAAGGTATACAAAAATATTACAGAGCTCCCTAAAATTAACAATGCAATAGTAACGCAGGGTACATTTGATGGGGTGCATATTGCTCACCAAGTTATTTTAAAACAATTAAAAGAAATTGCTCAAATTAAAGGAGGTGAAACCGTACTTATTACTTTTGATCCGCACCCCAGAACAGTTTTATTTCCAGAGGATCATGGTTTACAATTACTAAATACTCCAGAGGAGAAAATTTCATTATTAGAGCAGCAAGGCATAGACCATTTGGTTGTTTTGCCTTTTACCAAAGAATTTTCTAGACTTAGTTCATTAGATTTTATAAAAAATATTTTAATAGATGCCATTGGAACTAAGTATTTAGTTATTGGATACAATCATCGGTTTGGTAAAAACAGGGAAGGTAGCTTTGAACATTTGAAAGATTTTGCGCCTACTTATGGTTTTGAAATATTTGAAATTTCTGCCCAAGATTTAGATGAAATAGCAGTTAGTTCAACTAAAATAAGATCAGCATTATTGCATGGAGAAGTTTCTTTAGCTGCTAGGTTTTTGGGAAAGCCATACGCGATTGAAGGAATAGTGGTTCAAGGAAGACAACTTGGTAGAACCATTGGATATCCTACGGCAAATATTCAAATTGTAAATCCTTTAAAACTCATTCCACAAGATGGGGTCTATGCTGTTTGGGTTTGGGTTCAGGGCGAAAAATTTGGCGGAATGTTAAATATTGGCCAAAATCCAACGGTTGAAGGCAAAGGTAGAAGCATAGAAGTTAACATATTTGAATTCAGTGAATCGATTTATAATCAAAAGATAAGTATTCAATTTGTTGATAAACTCAGAGATGAGGTAAAATTTAATACGATAGAAGAGTTAAAATCTTGCTTAGATATGGATAAATTGCAAACATTAAAGGTATTGAGTTTATAGTTGATTCCCATTCTAATGAAGTTACATAAAATTATTTTTTATTTAAGTATATTTTTTCTGCTTTTTGTGCCGCAACTCATCTATGCACAGGTGGAAGAATCCCCCGATTCGCTTGAGTTAATTGAATATGATGAAGATGAAATTGAAGAGTCTCAAGAGTTTGATAGCGTTGTAGTAAGTGCTGCGGATAAATATTGGGATTTTATACGTCCTAGAAACTTTCTATTCGATACTTCTTTTGCTCCTGCTCATTCTTTTTATAATTCTTGGGATACCATTACCATAAATCCGTATAGGCGTGATTTAAGAAACATGGAAGACACCATCAAGTTAATTCTAGCTAATTATGATGATTGTTCCTTTCACCCACCGGCAATTGGTGATATAACATCTCAGTTTGGTTTTCGGAGATGGGGCAGAAGACAAAAATTTCATTTTGGTACAGATATTCGAATGGAGGTTGGGGATCCGGTTTATGCCGCATTTGAGGGCGTGGTAAGAATAGCTAAGCGAAGTGCAGATTATGGTTACGTGGTGGTGGTAAGACACAACAATGGATTGGAAACCTTGTATGCGCATTTCTCGCAATTATTAGCATATCCTGGTCAGCCAGTAAAGGGAGGTAATATCATTGGATTAGCGGGAAGCACCGGAAGGTCTACCGGACCTCATTTACATTTTGAAGTTAGATTTCAGGGCGAAAAAATTGATCCAGCCGCTATCATTCATTTTCCGAGTGGCTCATTAATGAATGATACATTTCAGGTAGATAAGGGTTGTTTTAAACACTTATATGAAGTTCAGTCTGCAAAACTAAAAGCCAAGAAAACAAGCACCCCTAAATATATAAAAGCCAGAAAAGGTGATACCATTCAAAAAATTGCCAATAGATACGGTCTAAGTGCTAAAAAAATTAGTCGCTTAAATGGAATTAAATCAAAAACTAAACTTAAATCTGGTAGAAGAATTAGGCTGAGATAGGTCTAGTTAAATAAAACGAGTAATTTATACTTATGAAAATAATAAAGATAATTCTAAAAGCTTCAGCCATATGTATTGCTTTATTTGCAGTGGCTGGCTTCCTATATTATTTCAAATACGTGAAGCCCTTTAAAGAAAAAATGGCTGAAACGATGCTCGTTAATTTTGATATGAACCTTATGGTTATTCATGGAGGTGGTGGTAATTCTGGTATATTATTGTTAGATAGTATGGTTTTAGTGATAGATAGTAAAATGGATGAAGCCGCTATTGAATTGCATAAAACTGCAAAAAAAATTGCCGAAGGAAAGCCGATATATTTAGTAAATACTCATTATCATCCAGACCATGTTGGGGGTAATTATTTATTCGAAGGAAATACCATTATTGCTGGTGGTAATTATAGTGAGATGCTCTGGAAACAGGAGTCTGGCCTAAATCAACTACCCACTGTATGGGTTAAAGATAGTCTGATAATAGAAACGAGTACAGAAAAAATTAGCATTGTTAATTTACCATTTGCAGCACATACAGAAAGTGACCTAGTGGTATATTTGCATAATAAAAGAGTATTATTTACTGGAGACTTGGTGCTAAATAAACAAATTCCAATGCTCATGGGCGCTGCTAAACCAAGTGCATATTTAACGGCATTCGACTATCTAAGAAATAGATTTAATTTGAGTACGATTGTACCAGGTCATGGAAATATAGGATCTAACAAAGTGTTTATAGATTTTAAACAATATTTTTTAGATATGCAGGAGGCAAAAAACAATGCTGATCAAAAGGATGAACTCATAGCAAAATATGACTCCTGGACCCAATTGCCAATTTTTATGTCGCCTCAGGCAACCATCAGAAAGTTTTAAACTTATTATAAAAATCCCAATTGTAATTTTGCAGATTCACTCATTAAATCTTGGCTCCAAGGTGGATCAAATGTAACGGTAACCGTAACTTCTTGAACTCCTTCCATGGCACCTAACTTTTCTTTAATTTCTGCGGGCATGCTCTGCGCGGCCGGACAAAATGGAGAGGTGAGTGACATGATAATTTCAATGTTTAATTCATGTGAAACATTTACCTCATAAATTAATCCTAGCTCATATATATTAACTGGAATTTCTGGATCAAATATAGTTTGTAATACCTGAATAGCTTCATTTTGAACATCAACAAAATTTCGGCTCGATTTAATTTCTTCACTCATAATTTTTATTCTTTAACGAGGGCAAATGCATACATTTTCATTTGCTTAATCATACTTGTAAAACCATTACTTCTTTGCGAGCCAATCATGCGGCTCATCCCAATTTTTTCAATAAAGTAAAGTTCAGTATCTAAAATTTCTTTTGGAGTTTTTCCGTTCCAAATTCTCACCAATAAACTTACCAAACCTTTGGTTATTTCAGTATTGCTATCAGCTTCAAAATATAATTTCCCTTCATTATAAATAGGATATAACCAAACTTTGCTTTGGCAACCTTTCACAATAAATTCATCTGATTTATGAGCTGTATTCATGTCAGGAAGCTTTTTCCCCAAATCCATCAGGTAAAAAAGTTTGCTTTCTAAATCGTCTTCAAATAAAGAAAAGTCATCTATAATTTCGTTTTGTAATTCGATACTTGTCATCGTTAAAAGCCTTATTTCTTTATTATTTTTTTGATAGCTTCCACCAGTGCATCTACTTCCTCTATCGTATTATAGATGGCAAATGAAGCCCGAACAGTTCCTTCAATATTATAAAAATTCATTAAAGGTTGTGTGCAATGATGTCCGGTTCTTACAGCAATTCCTCGGGCGTCTAACATGAGTCCGATATCAAAATGGTGTTTATTATGTATTACAAATGATTGAACTGCCACTTTCTCTTCAGCAGTTCCAATTAATTCAATTTCATCTGACCCAAAGCTGCTGTTTAAACTTTTTACACCTGATACAAATTGATTTAAAAGCGCATGTTCATGGGCAATGATTTTGGTTTTTCCTAACTCATTTACAAAATCTAAAGCAAATTTAAAGGCAATAACATCTGCAATATTTGGTGTACCAGCCTCAAATTTAAATGGGATATCATTAAAAGTTGTTTTTTCAAAACTTACTTCTCTGATCATTTCTCCACCACTTTGATAAGGTGGCATGGCTTCTAATAATTTTCTTTTACCATATAATACTCCTACACCAGTTGGTCCATAAAGTTTATGAGAACTAAGTGCCAAGAAATCTATATCTAATCTTTGCACATCAATTTCTATATGTGACCCAGCTTGGGCTCCATCAATAAAAACAATTGCATTTTTAGCATGTGCTGCACGAATAATTTCTTCAATGGGGTTAATGGTGCCAAGTGCATTACTAGCCCATACACAAGATATTAATTTGGTTTGGTCAGATAAAAGTTGGTAAAAAACCTCCATATCTAAGGTCCCATTTGTATGGATTGGTATTACCTTGAGTATAGCTTCTTTTTCTTCACATATTAATTGCCATGGAACAATATTGCTATGATGTTCCATGTGTGTTATAATGATTTCGTCTCCCTTATTAATAAATTTTTTACACCAAGTTTGTGCAACTAAATTGATACTTTCCGTAACTCCTTTGGTAAAAATACACTCTTCTGCTTCAGCTGCATGGATAAATTGCTGCACAGCTTTTCTGGTTGCTTCAAACATGCCAGTAGACCTATCTGCCAGTGTATGGGCGCCTCTGTGAATATTCGCATTGTCAAATTTGTAATAGGATTGAAGTGCTTCAATCACTTGCAATGGCTTTTGGGTAGTTGCAGCATTATCTAAATAAATCAATGGGAAATTATTTACCTCCTGGTGTAGAATGGGAAATAAATTCCTAATGTTCTGCAAATTTATTGACGACATCAATTGGTTTTATTACAACTTTCTTTCAATTTCAGATTCCAAAATTGATACTAACTCCGGAATTTTTATTTTTTCGGCAATATCATCTGCAAATGCATTTAATAATAACCTTCTTGCCTCTTGCTCGCTAATTCCTCTGCTACGGAGGTAAAACATAGGCTCCTCATCTAATTGGCCAATGGTTGCTCCATGTGTACATTTAACATCATCCGCAAAGATTTCTAATTGAGGTTTTGTATTAATGGTAGCAGTATTGCTCAATAAAATATTTTGATTTCTTTGATAGGCATTGGTTTTTTGCGCATCTTCATGCACAACTATTTTACCATTGAAAACAGCGGTAGCATGGTCCTTTAGTACTCCTTTATATTTTTCATCGCTGTAGCAATTTGGCATGGCATGGTCAACCCTACTATGATTGTCTACAAATTGGTTTCCATCTGGTATATACAGGCCATACAATAAGCTATTGCAATGTTGGCCATTCATAAAAAAATGTAAATTATTTCTTACCCAATTTCCGTCTAATGTGAGCGTAACTTGGTTAATTTTCGTATTCGCTAATTGATGTATCTGTGTGAAGTTAGTTTGGTAGGTTTCACCTGCTGCTCTTTGCACTTTATAGTGCTCTAAACTAGCATTTTCAGCCACGAATATTTCATTCACTACATTTGTAAAAGAAGGGTAGGAGCCCACAGCCAAATAATTTTCAATAATACTGGCAGATGCATTTTTTTCTACTACAATTAAATTTCTTGGTTGTTGAAATAAATTATGTTCTGTTGCATCGGTAATGTTTGTAATCATTAATGGATATTGAAGGCTAATACCCTCTGGGACATAAACGAAAGCACCATCACTCATTAATGCCGTATTTAATGCCAATAAACCATCATTGGAGAAGTCTATATATTTTCCAAAATGAGTATCAAAAAGGGCAGTGTGTTCTTTCCTAGCAGTTGCCAAACTGCATACTTTTATTCGTTCATCAGTTTCTAACCAAATGGAAAGTTCTGGGAACAAACAGCCATTTACAAAAACTAATTTATTGGCAACTATCTTATTTAAAATTCCTGCATTTATAAGGGAGTCAGCATCTAACTTGCTTACACAAGATGTGGTGAACTGGCCTTGTTGAATGGGTCTTAAATTACTGTATTTCCACTCTTCTAATTGAATACTTGGAATTCCTAATTGTTCAAATACTGAATAGGCATGCTGGCGCAGGCGAGTAAAGTCGTCGTCTGCAGCTTGTGCCATATATAAATTAAAGTCTGCTTTAATTTGTTCTGTAAATATCATGAATAGCTTCTTGGATTTTGAATATAAAATTTGATTTAAACAGCTGCTTCAACTTCTTGTTTGATCCAATCATAGCCTTTTACTTCTAATTCTTTGGCTAGGGAAGCATCACCACTTTTTACAATTCTACCTTTGTATAAAACATGTACATAATCTGGCACAATATAATCTAGTAATCTTTGATAGTGCGTAATAACTAAAAATGATCTTTCCTTATTTCTCAATTTATTTACTCCCGCAGAAACTAAACGCAGGGCATCAATATCTAAACCCGAGTCTGTTTCATCCATAATACATAATTTTGGCTCAAGCATGGCCATTTGGAAAACCTCATTTCTCTTTTTTTCTCCACCACTAAATCCTTCATTTAATGAGCGAGAGGTAAGAGATTTATCCATTTCCATTTCTTCCATTTTGCTTCTCATAAACTTTAAGAAATCTGTAGCCTCCATTGGTTCAAGGCCATGGTATTTTCTTTTTTCGTTGATAGCAGTTTTTAGGAAGTTTGTGCTACTTACACCCGGAATTTCTACAGGATATTGAAAAGCTAAAAACAAACCTTCTCTGGCTCTATCTTCAGGTGAAAGTTCTAATAAATCTTTTCCTAAAAATTCAACTTTACCTCCAGTTATTTCATAATCTGATCTTCCGGCTAATACAGATGATAAGGTACTTTTTCCGGCTCCGTTTGGGCCCATAATGGCGTGTACTTCTCCTGGTTTTATATCTAAATTAATGCCGTTTAGAATGCTTTTTCCCTCTATAGATGCTTGTAAATTTGTAATTGATATCATGTTAAATTAAGGTAATTTATTATTTTAAATTTTTGTATATATTGGTTTATCCAACACTACCTTCTAGCGAAACAGCTAAAAGTTTTTGTGCTTCAACGGCAAATTCCATAGGTAACTGATTCAGTACCTCTTTGCAAAATCCATTCACAATGAGAGATATGGCTTCTTCTAAACCAATGCCTCTTTGTGCACAATAAAATATTTGATCTTCACCTATTTTACTTGTACTTGCCTCGTGTTCTAATGTTGCTGAATTATTGTTAACCTCAATGTATGGAAAGGTATGTGCCCCACATTTATCACCAATTAACATGCTGTCGCATTGAGTATAATTCCTTGCTCCATCTGCTTTTTTGTTTATTTTTACAAGGCCTCTGTATGAATTATGAGACTTACCGGCAGAGATTCCTTTTGATACAATTCTACTTTTGGTGTTCTTTCCAATGTGTATCATTTTTGTGCCTGTATCAGCAATTTGAGCATTATTAGTAACAGCCACTGAAAAAAATTCTCCTGTGCTATGATCACCTTTTAAAATACAACTTGGGTATTTCCAGGTAATAGCTGAACCAGTTTCTACCTGTGTCCAACTAATTTTAGCATGAGCTCCTTCACATATTCCTCTTTTGGTTACAAAATTATAAATACCTCCTTTACCGTCTTTATCACCCGGGTACCAATTTTGTACGGTAGAATATTTAATTTCTGCGTTATTATGAGCAACTAATTCAACTACAGCTGCATGCAATTGGTGTTCATCTCGCATGGGTGCAGTGCAACCTTCTAAGTAACTTACATAGCTATCATCATCAGCAATGATCAGTGTTCTTTCAAATTGACCTGTATTTTCAGCATTAATTCTAAAATAGGTAGATAATTCCATTGGGCATCTAACTCCTTTTGGAATGTATACAAAAGATCCATCCGAGAACACTGCACTATTTAATGCTGCAAAATAATTGTCGGTTTGTGGAACTACAGAACCAATATATTTCTTTACCAATTCCGGATAATCATGCATCGCCTCTGAAATAGAACAAAAAATAACTCCCTTTTCTTTCAGTTGTTCTTTAAAAGTTGTTGCAATTGATACAGAATCAAAAACAGCGTCAACAGCAACTCCTGTTAATCTTTTTTGTTCTTGTAATGATATCCCAAGTTTCTCAAATGTTTTTAGTAATTCTGGATCAACTTGATCTAAACTATCCAGTTGAATCTTTTGCTTTGGTGCTGCATAGAATATAATTTCTTGATAATTTATCTTTGGATAATTGAAATTTTGCCAATTGGGTTCCTCCATGCTTAGCCAATGATGATAGGCTTTTAATCGCCAAGCCAACATCCACTCTGGTTCATTTTTTTTAGCAGAAATAAAGCGAACTGTGTCTTCGCTCAAGCCCATTGGGGCCGTTTCCATCTCAATATCGGTAGTAAAACCGTATTTATATTCTTGCGTAACTACTTGATCTATAATGCCAACTTCTGGTTCAGACATAACTTTTTTATCTTTTTTAAGTGAGCAAATTTACGGATTATTTAGATTTATCTATACTAAATCTAAATAATATACAAAGGAAATTGAACTTTGTTTTGGGTATAGAACAATACAGTAGTAATAGATTGTTTGTCAGATTATGATTAAATAACATAAAAAAAGTGGGATTGAAAATTAATCCAATCCCACTTTTCAAAATTGCTTAAAATTTACTTAAGCAAATTATTGCTTTACTTTTATTAATTTATGCACTTCAGAGTTGCCATTTGTGCTTAGCTTTAAGAAATAGATACCTTCTGCAAATTGATCTGCTTCTGGAAGATATACCTTTTGCGAGCCAGCTTCCGTGTTTATGGTTTTGCTCAACAATTTTTCACCTTTAATATTTGTAACTTCTACCAATACTTGCATTTCACTTGGTGAAGCAAAACTTATTTCAAGGTTATTTTTAAACGGATTTGGTAATACACTCTGAACATATATTGATTTTTCGTCATTTAAATTAATCAATATCATTGGAGAATACTCATTACTTCCATCTAGGTCTATTTGGTTAAGTCTATAATAAACAGCAGAAACACCCAATTGAAGAGCTTCTTTATCATAATAATTATAGGTAATGGCTTTTAAGCTATTTCCAGCAGCCTTAACTTTGGCAATGCTGCTAAAGTTTTTACCATCAGTGCTGCGCTCAATATTAAAATAATCTGAATTAATTTCACTTGCTGTTGCCCAATTTAAGCTTACTCCGCTCTCTTGTTTGATGCCTTTAAAGTATCCATAAATTACAGGTAATGGGTTATTGGTTCCAATACTAGCTAATCCATATTGTTTAACAAATGTTCCAGAGCTAGGTAACCAGAAACGTAAAGTTTGTCCTAAAATATTAACAGAATCAGCAGGATTTCTTGCTAAATTCCATAGTCCTGATGCTCCGTTATCACGAGAGGCTAGGTAGAAATCACTATTTGCAGCTCCAGTACCTATATTACCAGCAGGTAATTGGAAAGTGGCTAAACAACTATCAAAAGTTCCTGAACCATATCTATATAGTATCCAGTAGCGATTGTGCGCTGTTTTTGGAGAACTTGAAATAACGGTATCTGGTAAAAATCCTAGAGGTGTTTCTCTCATGTAATGTGCCACAATATCAATACTTCCAGCTACATTTTGTAAATTCATTGTAAGATTTTTTCCAGCAAAGTTCTGATTTCCGCTGGCTGTGAATGTAACTTGGGTTCCGTTTGTTGTATCTAGTGGTAAAGAACTTAGGAACCAAGCCACTGCAGGATCAAAATTATTCATGATACCTACATTACAATTTCCTGATGCATCTGATAGAGGAACAGAATTTGCACCCTCATCGAACCTTAAGTAACAGGTTAAGTTAGGATTAGATAAAGCTTGAATCTTTCTGTGTAAACCTAATCTAATTTGATTCTGAGTTCTAGCCACATTCCAAAAGGCAAAGTTTTCTATTCCTGCATTTAATGAATTAGTTAAGCCAGCTTTTCTTCCTAGGAAGGTTGGACATAATTTACTTTCAACACTACCAGAGATTACCGTATCAATTCCAATTTCACCATTTACATATAATCTAACATTAGTACCATTATAAGTAACAGCAACATGCGACCAAGAATTTAAAATGGTATTTACATTACTGCTTAAATTTACAAAACTATTGCTTGTTTTTAAAGTTAATACAGGTGTTAGTCCACTTAAGGTAATGGTTAATGAGGTATCAGATGCAGTAGAGTCTTTAGAATATAGCGTTCCTACAGAAATTAAATTACTTGGCCTAACCCAAGTTTCAATTGTAAAGTTCGTATTAGGTTTGGTATTGGCGCTGTAAGGGATAGAAATAAAATCGTCTACTCCATCTAATTGTAATCTTGAACCTGCAGAGGTTCCAGCAACTAAATCTTGAACAATAATAGTTTTGCTTGCTGTATCATTATTTCTATCTCCATCACCACTTAATTCAGACCAAATTTTAACTGTGTATGTACCCGGTAGTGTTGGTGTAAATGAATTGGTGAAAACTACATTAGCTTCTGTTCCAGGCAAAATAAATGAAATAAGCGCACTGTCTGAATATACTACTGCATTTGCATTATTAAAAACTCTTGCTTTTACAACTGTGCTAAATTGGCTGTTTGAACCGTAATTGTAAAATGTAGCTGCAGGTATGATACTTCCTTGTCCGATTGGAAATGAATTACATGGAGAACTAATTTCTGTTGCACCTAGATCATTGGCCATTTGCAACCTAGGTTCAATCATAAACCTAAAGTTAGAGTTGGTAGTTAAAAAATCTGTCCAAACTGTACCTCCAGTTGGAGCTGTATAATAAAATGTCTGAGCTCTGATTGGTACTTCTGATTGGAATGAAAATGCAGCATTTACCGTTCCTGTTTGAATAACACCTACAAAGAAAGTTCCTGAGATTGGAATGGGTGGGTTTACAGGTATGGTATTTAAACCAGCAGTGGTTAAGAAGGTTGGTGAAGACCAAAGTAAAGTGCCCGGTGTTCCTGTTGCAGTGGTATCCCAAATTCCAACTTTTAAACTGGTTCCACCCGTATTAAAGTTTACACCAATTTGATTGATACTATTAGATCCGGTATAAGGAAATTTGGCCACAAAATCTCCTGTACCACCCGTAAAGCCTACACCACCATTAGGACCTCTTAATGGGTCTGCATAGTTATATGTATTTAAGTTTACAACTTGTCCATAACGCTTCAAATTATTAGAGTTGTTGTTGTCTGCAGAACAAAATACTTTTACGGTATCAAATCCTATGGTTGTTGGTGTGTATGCAGGGAAATTAATCGTTCTACCTTGGTTGGGCAGTAAAGTATCTATTTTTAACGAATCTAATAAAGGATTAGTAGGCCCTACACTTAAATAAAACCATTTATCATATAAGGTATCTGTTCCTCCATTTCTCACATTTGCCCTTACTGTATGCGGTGCAGCAAACGGAATTGGTAATTTTCCTAAAGAATACACCTCCAACACCTGCGCATCATTTTGAGGTGTTTTTACACCAACTACCAATTGAGCTCTAAAACTACTTACACCAGTAAGTGTACCCAATGTGGCTAAACTTGCACCTTGAATGTTTCTTTGTCCATTAGCTATTGCAGTATTACAATTGTAAATTATCGCAGTTGTACTTGGAGTGGTGGTAGTCCACTCATAAGCCACATAAACGCCCCCACCAGTATAAACAAAAGGTTTACTTAATGGAACAAAAAAATTGGTTACCACATTAGGAATGGTCATTACACCATTGTAATTAGTGTCCATAGCTGTTGGAGTAGTTAATAAAGTTCCCCATGTTGTGCTTCTTAAATAAGCTGCATCAGCTGTGTTAACCATGTAAATTTTAATGTTACCGGCAATAGGTGCCGCATTTGCATTTGGATTATTTACAGAGAATCCTAATCTAAAAATAGTATCTCCAGCATTCAATAATCCATTGAATTCTGCTGCTGAATAAATGGCACAACTTCTATGAGCATTTGATATGTTAGAAGGACCTCTTCCGGCACCAGATGTACCATTTGCAGCTGTTGGTACAGTGAGGTAAGTGTAACTTTGTGCCTGCGCAAATTGAGCGATACTCAATAGAATAAACAGGTAAAAAATACGATTGTAGATTTTTTTCATAAAATATTGATTTGTTGGAACTAAATTAATAGATAGTTTTATAAATTCCAATATTTAACCTAATTTTTTTTATAACTTTTTTTAAATGGCATAAAAATAAATAATGCGATGCAGGCCAGAATTTGTAAATTTCGCAAGAAAATCAATTGAGCAATGCAACTACATTATAAACAATACGGACAGGGTCAGCCACTTTTAATTTTACATGGTTTTATGGGTTCCTTAGATAATTGGCATACCCTTGGTACACAGTTTGGTAATTCCCATAGCGTTTTTGCCATAGACCAACGAAATCATGGAAAATCTCCTCATTCTGATAAACATACTTTAGCATTAATGGTACATGATGTTAAGCAATTTATTGAAACACATCAATTAGAAAAGGTCTCCATCATTGGTCATTCAATGGGTGGAAAGGTTGCCATGCAATTTGCACTAGATTACCCTTATTTAGTAAATAAATTAATTGTGGTAGATATTTCTCCAAGGCAATATAAGCGCGGTCATGATGATGTTTTTAAAGCAATTTTTGCCGTTGAATTGGCTCAAATTGAAAGCAGAAAACAAGCTGAACAAATGATGGAAATGCATGTGCCAGATTTTGGTACTAGGCAATTCTTATTAAAGAACTTAGATAGGAGAGAAGATGGTTCTTATGCCTGGAAAATGAATCTTAAAATACTACATGCCGATTATGAAGAAATCATCAGAGCTATTATTAGTGAGACTAGTTTTCCTAATCCCACTTTAGTAATAAAAGGAGGTAATAGCAGGTATATTCTGGATGATGATTTGTTAGATTTTAATCAGCTTTTCCCAAATAATACCGTGGTAACCATTCCCAATGCCGGACATTGGGTGCATGCCGAAGCACCGCAACTATTTTTTGAAGCAGTGAATAATTTTCTGATCTAAACTAAGGGGTGAAATTAAATTCAGTTTTTAACTGCTCCAAGGTTTTTTCTACTACTTTTACTTGCATTTTTATATCTACCAAAGGTCGGTCTTTGCCGTCTTTACTTTGCGTTGAAATGGTATAAGCAGAATCTACTCCCGACAATAATTTTCCAAAAACAGTGTAGTTATTGTCTAAATGTGGTGTGCCGTTTCTATTGGTAACAATATAAAATTGCGAACCACTAGATGCCTTTTCTGGGTTGTTGGTTCGGGCCGCTCCAATAGAACCGTAGGTGTGTTTAATGTTGCTTTTGATCTCTGCAGGAATGGTATACCCAGGGCCACCTGTGCCATCATTGGTTGGGTCTCCATCTTTGCTGTTTGGATCACCCCCTTGGATCATAAAATCTTTAATAATTCTATGAAAGGTTACATCGTTGTAAAACCCTTCTGCAGCTAATTTTAAAAAGTTGTTTCTATGCAAAGGCGTTTCCTTGTATAACCACATATACATAGTGCCAAAGCTGGTTTTTAGTTCAATTATTTTTTCGGTTTGAACCGAATCTTCTGGAGCAGGAATTTCTGCTGTAGGTTTAACCTCTTCTTTTTTACACGCAAAGGCAAATAGAATCAATCCGAAAAATAGAAAGCTTAGTTTTCTCATCATACACTTGTTTGTACGAATATATTTTTTCTAGTGGTAAATGCAATAAATGATTTGTAAATTATAGACTAATATAACCCTTTAAATTCAAAAAGAATACCGCAATTGTAATGCTGGTATATATCAAATATTCTCCTAATGAAGTATATTTTCTGATATCAACACCTTCCATTTTACAATAAATTACCAGCAATATCTTTTCAACCATATAAGAAATAACCGTGGCATAGGCAATTCCTTCCATACCCCAAATGCCAATAAACCAAAACGACAAGATGATATTTAAAATAAGATAATTAGTGCTTACCAAATAGAAAATTCTATTTTTCATTAATCCCAAAATTACAGTTTGAGGAAAAAGCATTCTACTTACTATTAGAAGTAAATAAATATTGAATATTTTATATCCATCCAATAAATCTTGATTATAGGCTAAAGAAAAAAAATGTTTGCTAAACAAGAGTAAAAAAATGGTTCCGGGAAAAACCCAGCGCATCAGTTTTGTTGAACTAGCTTTTAATTTATTTAAACCTTCTTCTAGCATGCCTGCTTTGTTTAAATTTGCTATTTCTCCACTATAAATGTTGCTAAGGCCGTTGGCTAAAATCAAAAAAATTGGTAGCTCTTTAGAGCCATATCTGAAAATAGTGAATTGAATGGGGTCAAAATAATATTCTACAATATAACTATTTATATAATCCATGCTTCCCGCCAAAAAAATAGAGAACATAAAAGGTAGAACCTTTTTCATAAACTCTAAAATAAGTCTGGTATGGAATGAAATAATAGAATATTTCATTAATAAAATAATGGTATAATTAAACTTAATCAAACTTAAAATGACCAAGAGGTTGATAGCTAAATTAAGGGTTTGTTTCATGTAAATGGGTAAACACAATAAAACCACATGTGCCAAAAAGGTAATTCCACCCCAAATAATTAAGGACCTATGCTTTTCTTTTAAGAAGAAAATATAATCAGCCATGTAGGTAGGTGTATTGAGAAACACAACCAAGCCAAACATTAAAAATAAATCTGCATCTTTTGGATATTTATATTGCCCAATGATAAAAGCAAGAATTCCTGCTACCAGGCTAAATATGGTTAATACTGCAAATGCATTGAATAAAATTCGCTTTTGTTTTCTGGGGTCGCAGGCATGGTAAAAGGGGATAAGTGTGTTTGTTATACTAGAAACCCAAAACCAAGTTAAGCTTGAACTTAGCAGCATCAACATTTCATATTTGCCAAGAATGAAAGTTCCGTATCCGGAGGTAAATTGTGAGTAGGTTATTTTTGCAAGCAGAATTGATATCAGAAAAAAAGTACCGAATCTCAAAAATTGATAAATCTGTAAGCTATTATACTTATTAAGTTCTATTTTTTTGAAAGGTAACTCCAAGGCTTGCGGCTATTTTGTTTCAAATATGCATTTTTCTACTTAATTTTTTGTTTTTCTATTGCTTTTAGTAAAACTTTTTAGTTCAAGTTTTTCTTGTTAGTTTTGAAACCATGTGGAGTAAAAACATCTTAGAAACCATTGGAAATACGCCTTTGGTTCAAATCAATAAAATCACAAAGGATTTACCTTGTACGGTTTTAGCGAAAGTGGAAACAACAAATCCCGGAAATTCTATCAAAGATCGTATGGCTGTAAAAATGATTGAAGATGCAGAAAAAGCAGGTTTAATCAAGCCAGGTTACACAATTATTGAGGGAACCAGCGGAAATACAGGTATGGGACTTGCCATAGCCGCTGTATTAAAAGGTTACAAGTGTATTTTTACTACCACCGATAAGCAAAGTAAAGAAAAATTTGATGCACTCAAAGCCTTTGGTGCAGAGGTGATCGTTTGCCCAACAGATGTTGAGCCGGAAGACCCTCGGTCTTATTATTCTGTTTCGAGCCGATTGATCAATGAGGTTCCCAATTCTTGGAAGCCTAATCAATATGATAATTTGTCTAATTCTGCCGCTCACTATGAAGGTACCGGTCCAGAAATTTGGGCTCAAACTGAAGGTAAAATAACTCACTTAGTGGTAGGAGTGGGAACAGGTGGAACGATCAGTGGAACTGGTAAATACTTGAAAGAAAAGAACCCCAACATTAAAGTACTAGGAATTGATACTTATGGTTCAGTTTTTAAGAAATACAAGGAGACGGGTATTTTTGATAAAGAAGAAATTTACCCATATATCACTGAAGGAATTGGTGAAGATTTTTTACCAGCCAATGTTGATTTTTCGGTAATAGATCATTTTGAAAAAGTGACAGATAAAGATGCTGCAATTATGACACGCAGAATTCCTCGTGAAGAAGGAATATTTGCTGGAAATTCAGCAGGTTCAGCTATGGCAGGATTAATGCAAATGCGACATATGTTTAAAAAGGACGATGTGGTGGTGGTAATATTTCATGATCATGGCACGCGTTATTTGGGTAAAATGTTTAATGAAGACTGGATGCGTGATAGAGGATTTTTGCGCAATGATCAAACAAAAGCCATCCATCTGATAGAGGGGCATAAACATCTTAAATTGGTGACAGCAAATGAAAATAATACAGTAGAATCTGTGCTAAAAATGATGCGTAAATTCTATATATCACAATTGCCTGTTACCAATAATCATGGAGACTTTACTGGTTCTTTGAACGACACCAAACTATTTAATCTATTACTCGAAAATAATGAGGTGAAAAGTATGTTGGTAAAAGATGTGATGAGCGCACCATTTCCTTTTGTAGCGCCAGACTCACCTATGGAAGATGTGAGCAAGATGATTACAAAAGAAAATGCAGCTGTGCTCGTTAAAGACCTTATGGGTGATGTGCATATCATTACCCGCCAAGATATTATTGAAGCGATTTCTTAATTATGAATGATGAGGTATGAGTTATGAATGAAAACCAATTCATACCTTCATACATAACTCATAATTCGTAATTAAAATATTCAAACATACCTCCACGGCTTTCTGCATATCTTGAACGCTTACGTATTCTTGCTTGCTGTGAATGCCCATTTCGCCGGTAAAAATATTAGGACAAGGTAATCCCATAAATGATAAGCGAGAGCCGTCTGTACC
>CANHDN010000043.1 GCA_947459415.1 Bacteroidota bacterium | reverse complement strand
TATTGGCCAGCAGCCACAGTGGTGGTTAGCAAAAGAGGAACAGTAAATGTAAATGTATTGGGTACTTATACCATTTGGTACATTGCTACAGATCCTTCTGGTAATAAAGACTCATTGATGAGAACGGTAAATGTATTAGATAGAACTGCTCCTGTAATTGATTTATTAAATGTGTTTACAGTTAATTTACCACGTTGGCAGGTATATGTTGATCCGCCAATTGTAATCTTAGACAATTATAACACAGATAAAGAAATGAGGGATAATTTATTGCTCAATACACAAAATAGTTTACCACTCAATTTAGAGGGTAAGCGTTTTGGAGATGTTCCGGGCTTATTTAGTATCACATACAGGGTTAAAGACTTATCAGGAAATCAATCTAAAGAGGCAAAAAGAACCATTAATGTATTGCCAGAAGGTGGAGTTGGTTTAACAGATGTAATGAACTTAGATGGATTTATGAGTATTTATCCGAATCCAAGTTTTGGTAAAATAAACCTTCGATTGGCTGGGTCACAATCTGAACCGGTTGAGATTATGGTCTATGATATGATTGGAAAATTGGTTCATGAAACCCAAATCCAAGGAAATAATTTGCAGGCCAATGAGCTAGATTTAACTACTCAGCCTAAAGGATTTTATCTCATAAAGGTGCAGTCTGGGGAAAAAGTATTTGCCAGGAAGATTCAAATTAACTAATAGAAAAGAAGGCTAAACAACTTGTTTAGCCTTCTTTTTTTTGACTTATTTTAAGTGCCTGTTGAGGGGTGTTTGTTAGCTTAAACTCATTTGAAATTTGGAAAGGTGCTAACATGCAAATGCGATGATTACTCATTAATACCCACGCTCTTTCTTTAGCAAATTGGTTTACTTTTTTATTGATCAAAAAATCAGAAATTTTTTGATACTGACTCAGGCCAAGTGGGATAAATTTATCTCCAGTAGACACAGCCCTGATAGTTAAAGGAAAAGTAAGTAGAGAAGCATCTAGCCACCATACATTTTCTTCAAAGCCAGTAAAATCGCATATTTCTAAGGTGTACTGTAAATGTCCATTTTGGAATTGGAAAGGCAAGGATTGAATGGTAATTTCAGGAATAGCTATGGGATCAGTGCTTAGCAACAGGTAATTTCTATCTACCAGTAAACGCCAACTATTTCCATGAAATATAGCGCCAGAATTTTTTGTTTTCCATGCATCTATGGCTTGTTGGCACTGTAATATATTAAAACCATAGGTATGAATCATTTCATACAGTACGATGTCTGGATAGGCTAATTGGCATAATTTTTCTGCCTCAATGGCTAGGTCATTCTCCCATTTACTCCAAATACTATTTTTAATACCTTGGATGTGTTCTTCAAAATAATGTGCTGTGGCTTGCATTAACCTAGCATGATGTTGCATGCTTGTTACAAAACCAGCCTGAATTTCTTGCACCTTGGGTATTATCTGATGCCTAATGAAATTTCTACTATACTTGTCTGATTCATTGCTTGAATCATTTCTATGTGGAATATCATGAAGTTGTGCATAGGATTCTAAATCTTGCTTTTTAGCAAAAAGTAAGGGTCGAACCAATTGTTTGTTTTTGGGCAAAATTCCTGATAATCCGCGTGCGCCTGATCCCCTAATGAGATGAAACAAAATGGTTTCGGCTTGATCATTGGCGTGGTGAGCTGTTAATATAAAATCAAAGGATTTTTCTACTAGCAACTTGTTAAACCATTGATAGCGCAAATTTCTAGCTGCTTCTTGGGTTCCTAAACCGCTTTCTGATGCATATTTTTTTGTTTCAAAAATCTCTTCGAAATAGGGTATTTGTATGGAGTCACAATAATTTTTTACAAATAGCGCATCTTGGGTGCTTTCATCTCCGCGTAATTGAAAATTAGCATGAGCACAAGAGACTTGATAGCCAAAATGCTTTAATACATGGAGTAAAACCATTGAATCTAGACCACCACTGATGGCTAGCAAGAGTTTATGTTTTGGTTCAAACAGAGCCTCTTTTGATACATAAGTTTGAAATTCTTTTAAAAGATTCATTTTACACATCAAAAATATTTAGTTTTGATGCAAATCATGCAAAAAAATCTAAATAAGTTTTATTGGTTGTTTCTAATGGCGTTTTTTGCCCATCCACTTTTGGCTCAAACCCAAGATAAAGTTGAGATTTTGGGGGCACAAAATTTTGAGTACTTAAAGTTAGGGAGTAAAAACATAAGTAAATTAATTGGAAACGTGCAATTAAAGCAGCGGAATACCCTCATGTATTGCGATAGCGCTTTAATTTATGAAAGTGAGAATGTGGTTGAGGCTTTTCAAAATGTAAGGATCAATCATAATGATAGCGTTACCATAACTGGTAACTTTCTCAATTATAATGGGAATACCAGAAAGGCCTTGATCAAAGGAAATGTTGTATTGGTTGATAAGCAAATGACACTTACCACGGATCAATTAGATTATGATTTAGAAAATCAATTTGGATACTATGCAAATGGAGGGAAGATTGTGAGCAAAGAAAATGTACTTACCAGTAAAATTGGGTATTATTTTGCGCGCAACAATGAGTTTTTCTTTAAGCAAAAAGTTTTATTAAATAATCCAGCGTATGTGATGGTAAGTGATACCTTGTTGTATCAAACCATTAAAAAGACTGCCTATTTTTTTGGTTCGACCCAAATTACCAGTGATGGGGATAAAATTTTGTGTGAGAATGGTTGGTATAATACACAAACGGATCAATCCCAGTTTAGTAAAAATGCAGTGATTTTTACAGACAGAAAAATGCTACAAGCAGATAGTTTGTTTTATGATAGAAAAGCAAAACTGGGAAAAGCATTTAGGAGCATTCATGTATATGATTCTGTTCAGAAACTTCATTTATATGGTCGTAGAGGGCTTTACAATGGAAGAACTAAAATTACCTATGTAAACGGCGCGAGTTATGCCATGAAGTTAATGGACAAAGGTGATAGCCTTTTCTTGCATGCCGACACTCTCTTGGTAGCAGAGCGCGTAAACAAGCAAAAACAGTTGTTTAAAGCCTATCATCAGGTGCGCATTTTTAAGTCAGATCTGCAGGCTGTTTGTGATAGTTTAGTGTATGTGCAAGATGATTCTGTGATGCAGCTATATAGCAAACCAATTATGTGGAATGGGGTGAATCAAATTACGGCTGATACCATTTTATTTTATATTAATAATGGGAAATTAGATTCCTTTAACTTACTGAATAATGCCATGATTATTAGCAAAGAAAAAGGGGCTCATTTTAATCAAATTAAAGGGAAGGATATGATGGGTATTATGGATAGTAGCCAACTTAAAGATTTATTGGTTTTTGGGAATGGCCAGAGTATTTTTTATGCCAAGGAAGATAGTATTCGCTATATTGGTGTAAATGTAATAGATTGTAGTGAAATGAATTTTGAGTTTAATAAAGGACAAATACACAAGGCTACATTTAGATCCTCTCCCGATGCTACCCTTTACCCATTAGATGAATTAAAGCCTCAAGACCTTAGATTAAAAGGTTTTAAATGGCACGAAGCCATCCGGCCAAAAAGGTTTTAGCTTCACAATCAATCTGTTTTATTTGTTCGTGTAAAATTAAGAATTTAAAACTTGCTTTTAATTTCTTTTTAATTAATTTTGGTTTCAGTGAGATAGCTAATTTTTTTTTAAAAAAAAGCCAAAGGCTTTGATTAAATAAATTTAATTCTTATTATTGATTTTTAAAGTTGAACACAATTTAGAAACACATGAAATACAACTACACTTTCAATGTTTTACGCTTCCTTGTATTGTTAGTGGCTTTTGGGCTGCTAAGTAGTGCAAGATTGAATGCGCAGGGTTTGTCTACAAACAGAACCTACATTGTTAACGGTGCTGCCGATTTGGTTGCCCCTGTTGACACATTTGCCAATTTAACAGGGCCTATCATCGGACCAACTTATGGTGCATTAACCTTCCTAAATCAGTTTGGTATGAATGCATCGCAAACTGGAACTGGTCAGGTTGTTTTCTTGTTATCTGCAGGGTATAATCCGGTTGAACCTACTGCGATCAATATTGGTTCTGCTATTGGAGCAGGCGGATGGCCAAACATGTTTTGGAATGCGAATAGTCCCATTGTCATAAAGCCAGCCTCTGGCCAAAACTTTACAATTACAACCAGCTCTTTCATTGGTGCCAATCAATCTTTAGTAAGATTTAATGGTGCCTGGTTTGCATCTATCGATGGAGAAGGTATTGTTGGGCAGAGAAATTTAACTTTCTACATGCCAGACAATGCCAACCAAGCTACTTCTAGGGTAGTAGATTTTATGCCAACTTCAGGTCAAAGGGTTCAATCCGTTGGTATCAGAAATTGTAACATCATTGGGCATTCAACAGCATTAGCCAACTCAACTTTTGCTGGTGTGTATTTAGGAGGTGTTAATGCTGCAACTCCTGCTGCTTTGGGTCAAAACCAAAACATAGATGTTGTAAACAATTATATATTGGGTGTTCAGAATGGCGTTTATTTCAGAGGTTTGGCCAATGCTGTAAATCTTCAAAATAGAAACATAAACATTAGCAATAATATTATTGGAGATTTTACCAATACCTTTAGAACTGGTACAACAGCAAATACAGGTGCAGCCAATGCAAATGGAATTTATTTAAATGCAGTTTCTAATGCAGTAGTTTCTGGTAATACAATTAGTAATGCTATTGCTGCCTCTGCAAACTATAAAGGAATCTTTTTAACAAATGAAGGTGGTGGTGCAGGTTTATCTTTGGATTCAAATATCCAAGTAATCAATAACAGAATTTATAATTTAAACATCACAGCCTCGGGAGGTGTGACAGGTATTCGTATTAATTTGGGAGCACATACACAACATTTACGTTTATTGCTTGCCAACAATATGATTTCTAGAATTTCTGCTACTGCTGCACAAGCTGCTCTAAACGGTTTTGCATATCCAGTTGGTATTTTAGTAGAAAATAACTCTGCAAATATTGGATTAGAAGTGTTTCATAATTCAATAAATTTAACAGGCTCAAGCTTACCTGCTAACTCTTTTTCAGCTTGTTTTGCAACGGGTCCTGGTGTAACGGGTGGTATTATCATGATGAATAATTCATACGCAAACAGCATGGGTCGTTTAACAAGTAATTTAACTACCTATACCGTTTATAACGTACTTACTACAAATCCTACTGTAACACCATTTACTTACAGTAGTTTTAATAATTATTTCACCACTACCTATGATGGTGGAAATGCATTTATGGGAAGATTGCGCAATGTAGACTATACCTCTTTAAAAGGTTACAGAATGAATCACTTATCTGATTCAACTTCATACTCTACCATCCCTCCATTTAGAAACGACTCTGATTTAACAGTAAATAATGGCGTAAGCCACTGGACATTTAATACAGGTGCTAACTTGAATATGTTCTTTACTTTTTACCCTACCATCTGGAGTAATATTAGATTTAGGGTAAACTATGATATTAATAATACAAGCAGAAGTGGTTTTGGAAGATTTACAACCATAGGTTGCCATGTATGGGCCGGTGATTCATCTAATAATAACATTAGTTTGAATGGACCAAGAACTTTCCCAATTAACGGATTTACGCAGCGCCCAACCATGCTTAACCAAAATGGTAGTTTTGCCACCATTACTGAAGCAATTGATTATATTAATCATTATGGTGTTGGCGGTTCTGGTAATGTGGTATTAGAATTACAACCAGGGTATAATGGAGAAACCGTTCATTTGCCAGCTTTAATTGATTATCCTGGATCAAACTTGGGTAGACCAGTTATTTTTAAGACGCAAGATAATTTCTCAACCACCATCAGTGTGCCTAACCAATCATCTATGAACAATTTATCTGTTCTTAGATTCATGGGTGCAAGATGGGTTTCATTTAATGGTGGAAATAATAGAGGCATTACTTTCTCTATGCCAGCTTTAGCTACGAATTTTAATACCAGAATTATTTCTATTACTCCTGTAGATACTGCAAGTAATAATATTAGTATCATCAATTGTAGATTAATTGGAAATAGTACTACTGCAACGGTTAATACAGGAATGGGTATTTATGTAGGAAACCCAAATACAACTGGTTTGCCATTAACCGCATTAAAAACTGGAATTAGTAATATCAATTTAGTAGGCAATACCATTGAAGCTGTTAGAAGTGGTATTGAGTTTCATGCAAATGGGGCTTCTTTATTTAACTTAATTAAAAGCAATATCATTGGAGGTAATATTCCGGTGGGTACTGCCCAGAACACCACCTTTATTGGAGGAAATGCTAACTCGGTTGGTATTCGTGTAAAAGGGATTACCAATAGTGTTATTGATAGTAATGTGGTTAGAAACTGTATTCCAACTGCTGCGCTTTCGAATGGTTTTATGGGAATTGTGCTCGAGGAAACAGGTGTTCCTGTATTCTCAGACATTGAGGTGGGAAGAAATTTCACCTACAATTTGGTTACCTTAACAGGAACTTACACAACTGGTTTGCGTATCTTTTTAAATAATACTGCTGGCCCACGTGGCATTCGTTTAATCAATAACTTTGTTGGAAGGGTAATTGGTAATGGAACAGGGTTGAACTTTAGTAATTTAAATCCTGCAGGTATTATTTTAGATGGTGCAGCTGCTATAACCAATGCGGGTATTGCATTAGCGCATAATACAGTAAACTTAAGTGGTGTTGGATTAGGTAATGCAAACAGTGGAAGTGCTGCTTTGTTTGTAAGTGCAACTATTCAAGGTGGTGTAGAAATTTGTAATAATATTTTCGGAAATCAATTAAGTAGAACTTCTGCTACCGGAAATAGATTTGCTGTATTGGTTGGAGCTCCTGCTACACCGTTTACTACCAATGCAATTTTACCTTTTGCTGCCAATAACAATAATTATTTTGCAATAGGAAATGGTACCAATTTTATTGGAGCTAGTAATAATGGTTCTGTAAACAGAATCAACATTAACGATTGGCGCGCATTTACTGCAGCCACTCCAGCCCTTGCAGGTATGGATGGTAATTCATTTAATTGGACAAGTACTTTTAGAACAGATACTACGCCAGATGTAAATTTATTATATGGTGGTTTAGTACCGGGAGGTGCCTCATTTGTTACCGGAATTTGTAATGATATTTATGGTAACCCACGTTACCAGTGTACTGGTGGTCCAACAACAACTACTCGTTGGGTAGGTGCTGCCGAAATAGGATTGCCATATCCTTCACTTCAAGGTAATACTACTTATCAAATCAATGGAATTGACAATCCGCCAACACCATTTAGCCCGAACAGTGGTAGTTTTAGAACAGTAAGAAATGCAATCGATTATTTAAATTCTCAAGGAGTGGATGATCCTAATTTTGGTGGATTTAGAACCATTAAATTAGAGATTGCTCTAGGTTATGTTGGAGAAACGGATACATTTATGGGACCAATTACAGTATTGGATTACCCACGTCAGTCTAATACACGCCCGGTAGTATTAACCGTAGCTAGTGGTAGAAATGATACCATTAGAATTGTTTCTAATGTGAATCCTGCAATTGCACCAAATATGAGTTTATTCCGTTTAAGTGGATGTCGTTATTTTACCATTGATGGAAATAATGGTACTGCTGGTCAAAGAAATTTAACCTTAGTATTACCTGCAAACTTTACACAAACTACCAATAAGGTGGTAGATATCATTAGTGGTGTTGCGCCAATTTCTTCAACCACACCATTCACTTCTAATAATACAGTTAAAAATTGTAACCTAGTTGGAAATTCAACGCCAACTACCATTCAAACATTTGCCGGTGTTTATATGGGAGGATTAAATACTCCTTCTAATTCTGTAGTAGGTGGTAATGGTCAAAATACCATTGAAAACAATTTCATTGGTGCTGTTCAAAATGGTATTTATATCAGAAGTAATGGTATTGAAGCAGATATGGATAATGGTAATTCTGTGATCGGTAACACCATTGGTGGTACCATTGCACCAGCAACCACTGGAAATACCAATTATTTTGGTGGTTCAGCAAATGCTGCTGGTATCATCGCATTCTCTCAAACCAATTTATTAATTTCTAATAATACCATCAGAAATAGTCATCCAAGTTTTGGAGCACCGAGAGCCATTGAGTTGGGAACCATTCTTGTGCAAGCTCCTATTTTAAGTTCTCAAGTGAGAATTAATGGCAATACAATAAACAATATTACTACCACTGTGCCTGGTGGAGCTTATGGTATCTTTGTTAACTTCTTAAACAATAATGCCAATGTGAGTAGAAATATTGTGATTTCTAACAATATGATTTCTGGTATTGCTGCTCCAGGTACAAATGCCTCGGGCGCAAACTTTGCGAATAATCCATTTGGTATCTATTTAAATGCTACTTCTAACATAGGTACTGCAAATACATATGTAGGATTAGGTATCTATTACAACTCTATTAATTTAGGAAGTGGTAATAGCCTTACAAGTGCCAGTGCATTGAGTGCATGTTTAGGTATACCTTCCTTTATTAGAGCTGGGGTATTGTCTCAAAACAATATTTTCCAAAACCGTTTAGGAGGCCCTGCAAGTCCGAATAGGGTGTATGCCGTTGCCATTGGTGGTACAGACAATCCATTTGCTACCAGTGATTATAACAATTATTTTACTAGTGCAACTGCTCCATCTATTGCTGCTAATTTTGGTGTGAATGCAAGTGGTGCAACACCGGTATTACATAATCAATGGTTTGAAATCATGTCGTTTACAGGTCAAGACACCTTATCTTTAACAGGATTAGCGCCATTCACCAATGATAATAATTTATTTATCCCTGCAACAACTGCCTCTAATTTATTTCAAGCAGGTAGGCCAATGTTCCAAGTGTTAAATGACATTAATGGAACTCCAAGAAATGCATTTCAATCATCTATTGGAGCGCATGAATTTGATGGAACTTATTTAGATAATGTAGCTCCTAGAATATTCAATGCGGGTGACGCTACGGCTTGTCAATCTGGTCCTATTATATTAGATTTTAATATTTATGATAAGTTACTAACCGCAGATTCTTTATATTACCGCATAAATGGTGGTGCTGTTGCTAACCTACAAGCGAGTTTGAGTATTGGAACTTTCCGTAGGTATATCATCCCTGCTCAACCAAGTGGAACATTAATTGAATACAGAGTATCTGCCGTTGATTTTCCTGTGCCACCAAATGTAGGTGCATTCCCTGCAGGTAAAATTTGGGATACTTTAAGCACTGGTATTAACACATTCCCTTACTTCAATGGTTTTGAAGGAGTAAATAACCCAGCTTGGACTTCTCAAAGTATTTCTGGTGGTGCTATGTGGGAAATTGGATCAAACGGTTCAACTTCTAATCCACCATTAGGTGCTCGTTCTGGAATTAGATCAGCATTATTCCGCTCATCTGCTTACCCAACTCCTGGTTCAACTGCACGTTTGGTATCTCCGTGCTTAGATTTCTCTAACGCGCAAAGTCCAACCCTACGTTTTTATGTTTCTCAAAATAGTGATTTAGCAAATAAGCAAGATTCAATTGAAGTTAAAGTTTCATTTGGGGCCAATATCTGGTCTAATGCCTTACGTTCAGTTCGTCGTGTAAATCCTGATTTCCCACTTCCTGGTTATACCATGGTTGAGGTATGTTTAAGCGCTTTTAAAACGAGTGGATTGCGCATAGCGATTGAAGCATATGGTTCGGGTACCGGACAAAACATTCAAATTGATGACATTACCATCTATGATGATGTTCAAAATCAAACCATTTCTCCAAAGTCATTCAATCAGTGTTTCAGAGATCCAATCTATGTGGGTTTAACAAATACAGATCCACGCTTCTTATATGAAGCAGTAAATTTGGCTACAAACCAAATTTTAGACACAGCAACGGGTAATGGTGCAAGTTTGAATTTAAGTTTCATGACTACTGCAGCAGATACCATGCGTTATGTAGTAGTAGCAAGTAATCAAAATTCACGCGCTATTAATACTGGTTTTGGTGGTGGTTTTATTACTTGTAGAAATACTTTACCAGATACGATGGTTGCAGTAATAAACAGATTCTATAACGGACCTTTTGTAACTGCTGGAACACCTTTCCAAGGATCATACAATGCTGGTGATGCCAATAACCCAGATGGAGCTAGAGTGGGAGATGTGATCACTTACCAATTTGTACCACCTGCATTCTATACAAATGCGAGTTACGGATCTGGTTGGTCTATTCCTACCATTAATGCATTTGCAGAAGCAAGTGGTATTCCATTTACAGGGTTTAATTTTACACCACCTTCAGCATCTGGTCCTGGATTTATCAGATTCACTACCACTGCTAATATGTTAGATAGTAATATCATCTTTGATTTTAAGGTAAGAATTAATGCTTCTGGTTGTGATTCTAGCTTTAGGAGAGTATTGCGTGTAGCTGTTGCACCTACTGCTAATTTTGATTTTACACCGCCTGCAGCAAACTTGTGTGCAAAGAATCCAATTAACTTTAATGCAGTTGGATCTACCTTGCCTTCAAATAATTTCCCATTCTCTTTCACTTGGTTATTTGGTGATGGTACTTTCTCAAATGTTCAAAACCCAACTAAGTTGTATGATAGTGCTGGAACTTATCAGGTGCGTTTTGTTCTTACAGATAGATATGGTTTATCTTCAACTAAAGTAGAAACGGTTACCATATTACCTGCACCAACCATTAATTTTACTACTAATGTGCCATGTGCAAATGACTCTACCGTATTTACGCCAAACAACCAACCAGCTGGTTCTGTTTACCTATGGACCATGCCAAATTTAACAACACAAAATAGAATGGTTGCTAAGTTTAATTTTGGTAAGTTCGATACTACCTACAGAGTTTCATTGAGGGTAACCAATTCAAGTGGTTGTTTCAATTCTGAAACCAAAAACATCTATGTGTTTGCCAAGCCTACAGCTAATTTTGCTTCAACAGCTCATTGTTTAAGTAATAACGTGCCAATTACAAATACGAGTACCATTCCTGTAGGTAACATGGGTTATAATTGGAGTTGGGGTAATGGTCAAACAAGTTTAAGTGCTGCTCCACAATATAAATATCCTGCAAGCGGTACCTTCAATGCTACGCTCATTGTGAGTTCTGCATTTGGATGTACAGACAGCGTTACTAAAACTATTACCGTTTACGATCGTCCGTTTGTTGGTTTTAATGCAATTAACCCTTGCTTTGGCCAAGATGATGTAACAAGTTTCCAAAACACAACCTCTTTTGCTGGTGGTGGACAGAACTTGAATTATTTCTGGAATTTTGGAGATTTATCTACATCTAATTTACAAAACCCAACTAACGCTTACCGTGGAACTGGTAACTACACGGTACGTTTATTGGCAGTAGATAAATTGAACGGATGTAGAGATAGTATTACTAGAAATATTTCTATTTTCTATAAGCCAGTTGCCCAGTTTGCTACTTCACCTAATGAGAGTGTATGTGAAAAGAACTTACTTCAGGTAATCAATACTTCTTATTCTATTGATCAAACTCCATTGAATTGTAATTGGAATTGGGGTGATGGTAATGTAGATTCTATTTGTGATGTAAATCATACCTACATAGCTCATGCTTTATATAAGATTACGCTTATTACCAAAACTGCTCAAGGTTGTAGCGATACAGCTACTAAGGATATATCTGTAACTGCTGTACCTAATTTGGATGTTACATTTGCAGATAATGACCCTGAAAACAGATTCCCAATTGGTAAAAACCGTAAGTTATTTACTGCCAATTTAAGTGATGGTGAAAGCTACAGATGGAGCATTAATGATGCCAATAAGACTGTCATTAACAATGGAAGCAATACCCTAGACTTCACCTTTTCTACTAAAGGTAAATATTGGGTAGTTTTAAGTATGAAGGATGTTTCTGGATGTACAGTTACAGATTCAGTGGAGGTTGAAATTGGTGCGAGCGTTGGTGTTCAGGATCAATTAGCAGCAGAATTTGATTTAACTGCATACCCTAATCCTTTCAACGATAACACTTCACTTAGCTTTGATTTACCAAAATCTTCAACTGTAAACGTTGTGGTTATGGATATGTTGGGTAGAGTAATTGATACTAAAAATCTAGGCAACCTATCTGCTGGTAAACACAATGAAGTATTATCAAACTTTGGTGCAGCAGGAACCTATCTTGTGAAGGTTGATATTAATGGAACTGTTGTTTACAAACAAGTGATCAAACAATAGTCTTTATTTAAGGATTATCATACATTAAAAAGGCTGTCCAAATTCATTGGACAGCCTTTTTTTTTGATACAATAAGGAACAAAAAAACCGAACTAAAGATTGTTAGTTCGGTTTTAAAGATGCGTTCAATAGTTGTTACATATTACCAACCATGTTGCCAGGAATTACCCATTGGTCAAATTGTTCGCTGCTTAATAATCCTAATTCTACTGCCGCCTCACGTAAGGTTTTGTTTTCTTTGTGGGCTTTTTTAGCAATTTTAGCTGCGTTTTCATATCCAATATGAGGATTTAGCGCAGTTACCAGCATCAAAGAGTTTTCTAAATGTCTATTTATAATTTCATGATTGGCTGTAATGCCCACTGCACAATTATTCGTAAATGAAACACAGGCATCGCCAATAAGCCTAGCACTCTGTAGTACATTTGCTGCCATTAGCGGTTTAAATACATTTAATTCAAAATGTCCATTGCTACCACCAATGGATACAGCTACATCATTTCCCATCACTTGGGCTGCAACCATGGTCATGGCCTCTGGTTGAGTAGGGTTAACCTTGCCAGGCATAATTGAAGATCCTGGCTCATTATCTGGAATTACAATTTCGCCGATTCCACTTCTTGGCCCTGAAGACAACATTCTAATATCATTGGCAATTTTCATTAAACTTACCGCAACACGTTTTAAGGCTCCGCTCATCTCTACCATGGCATCGTGTGCGGCCAAGGCTTCAAATTTATTGGGTGCAGTTACAAAGGGTAGCCCGGTAAATTCTGCAATTTTTTTAGCTACTAATACGTCATAACCTTTTGGAGCATTGAGCCCTGTACCAACAGCAGTTCCACCTAAAGCTAATTCTTTAACCATTTCAAGTGCATTTTTTAGTGCCCTTATGCCATTGTCTAGTTGCTGCACATATCCGCCAAATTCCTGACCCAGGGTTAATGGCGTAGCATCCATAAAGTGGGTTCTACCAGTTTTTACAATGTCTTTAAATTCTACTGCTTTTGAGGCAAGAGCATGGCGTAAGGCCAAGATACCAGGTATGGTGGTTTCAGCTACCATTTTATAGGTAGCAATATGCATGGCAGTAGGGTAGGTGTCATTACTAGATTGAGATTTGTTTACATCA
This sequence comes from Bacteroidota bacterium, assembly GCA_947459415.1. Classification (GTDB taxonomy): domain Bacteria; phylum Bacteroidota; class Bacteroidia; order UKL13-3; family UKL13-3; genus B1. The sequence goes on along the minus strand of CANHDN010000043.1, from coordinate 3,560 downwards.
TCGTTGGGGTGCAATACCTTCTGTTCATCTGTAAGTTGTCCGCCTGCCACAACATGTGCTCTGTAGGCAATCACCTCATTCACGTTCATATTACTCTGTGTTCCGCTACCGGTTTGCCAGATTACTAATGGGAATTCTCCATCTAAGTTACCAGTTAATATTTCATCGCAAGTTTTGCCGATTAAATCACATTTTTCTTGGCTCAAAACCCCCAATTCTTTGTTGGCATGTGCTGCAGCTTTCTTTAAATAGGCAAATGCATAAATAATTTCTTTAGGCATACTTGCTTCTGGGCCAATTTTAAAGTTATTTCTAGAGCGTTCAGTTTGTGCGCCCCAGTATTTATCTGCTGGAACCTGCACTTCACCCATGGTGTCGCGTTCAATTCTGTATGTCATTTTGTTGGTTAATTAATGGCGCAAAAATAAGATTTATTAGGCGCCATTACCTAATTTTTTTAGCCTTCTGCTTCTTCTTCAGACAGATTTAAAAAATCTGTTTTGTGCACAGTATTAGCATAATAGTTTTTAGTAAAGTTGCACCAAGTACATTCTACTTTGTTGCAACCATCAGTAAATTCTTTATTCATGATGCGTTTATAGGTGCTAATAATTTGTTCTTTAACTATTTCAATATCAGAAGGAATAATAGTTATTTTTTCTTTATGAAAATGATGTTGCCCAGCTTGGTTTATGGGTTCAACAAAATCAAATTCACTACTTCTCATTTCCCATTTTTTGGTAGCGTCATGGTCCATTAAAATTTTATAGAATACCGCTTGCCTCCAATAATCCCCACCAAATTTATCTTCAAATTTGGGTTCAGTTTGATTTGCCATTGCGGTTTCAACTGCATCTGGGTTGGGTCGGCCAAATTTATTTTTAGCATTTTTATAGGCTCCGGTTTTATAGTCTACCACATTTACCTCATTGCCATCAAATTCCATTTTATCTAACTTTCCATTAATGGGCACCCCATTTACCAATACATTTCTGTAGGAACGTTCTATGCTAGTTACTTTGTTCCATTGGTGAATATAATTTTTATAATAAGCGGGTAATATTTCTTCACCGTATTCTATTCTTCTTTTATATTCGGCCTCTGTAAAACTATCTTGATTTCTTTTCATAAACCACCTGAAGTCATTGATTAAAACGTCTTCTCCAGCAAACTTTTTATCTTCGCTGCTATTCATTTTTTTAAACAATTGTTCTAGGGCAAAATGTACGGCTGAACCAAATGTCATACTTGAACTTTTTGGCGATGGAACCTTGATAAAATTATTGAAATAAAAGGAAATAGGACATTTTAAATAATGATTTAAATGGGTTACACTCAAAGAATATTTCTCTAATAAGCTATCTGTAAATCCATTGTCTATGATAGACTTTGGCAGTAAGGCATTCTTTGTATCATGGATTGAGCTATTAGTAAAAGTAAGTAAATCTTCCTCTTTGGCAGTTTTTCTCTCTATTAGAATGCTTTTATCTTCAACTATTTCAGCAATAAAACAGCTAGGCTCTAGTTCTTTTCTTTGCAAATCTTGCTCGGCAAAACTCATGATAAGTTGTTTTTTTGCACGAGTCATGGCCACATAGAATAGTCGCCTATTTTCTTCAATTTCATTGCTAGTAATACTAAATAAATTATCTGGTAACATGTAATCTCTATTCCGCTTTGATTCATCCCAAGCTTTGCTGTTGCATGCAATCATAAATACATATTCAAATTCTAAACCTTTTGATGAATGAGCCGTTAAAAAATTTACCCCAGTTTCGCTATATACAATTTTTTCAGCCATTAAAGAGATCTTGTTTTCAAGCATCATTTGAATGAAGTAGCTCAAAGATTTTAGGGTATGCTGTGGTTTCTTCTGACATTCTGTTTTAATAAAATCAAAAAATGTTCGCAGCACTTCCATTTGCCATGTTTTTTCTTGGTTGTTTAAGGCCGATCCTAATAAGCCACAATCCCTAAAGATTTGATGAATGGTTTCTTGTGGAGTTTGATTGAAGGCAGAAACAATGAGCTCTTCTATGGTTTTACTGAAATGCGTAAAGCTAATGCCATGGGTATGTTGCTCAAATAAATCACCTTGTTTTTTCTTGGCTATTTTAGCTAATTCTTCTCTCCAGCTGGTGGTTTTTTCATTAAAATTTTGACGTGCAATATTTACTGAAAGCCTTGCTATTTCGAGAGTTGGAATGTCAAATTCTTTAAAATGTAAAATTTCAAATAAGAAGTTTTCTCCACTAAATGATTTTTCTGTTTCTGCTGCCAAAAACTGCATCACAATAAAAACCTTTTGAATAATGGGTTCATGCAAGATATCTATTCTTTTACGAGCATTTATTTCAATATTATTAGCTTTAAAATAGGCAGCCATTTCGTCTGCTTGTTGATGATTTCTGTATATTACTGCTATTTCATTTAAAGCAATACCTTGAGTCTGTAGGCTTACTATTTGTTGGCAAATATCACTGCTTTCGTGTAAAGGGTTGTAATAACTGTAAACAGTTGGTTTTATATTTAAATTGGCCCTTTCTGCATTGCTTGCCACCAAAAATTTATCTTGTGAAATACGTTGCGTATTTTTACTAATTAAGGTTTGTGCCACATCTAAAATTGCTTGGCTGGAGCGATAGTTTTTGCTTAAGGTTACATGCTTTAAATGGCTATCAAATTGGCCAATAAAATGCTGGATGTTTTCTATGTTGGCACCTTGAAAACGAAAGATGGATTGGTCATCATCGCCCACCGCAAACACATTTGGAATATCCCAATAATTTATCAAAAGGGAGAGTAAATCGTTTTGGGAACCACTTGTATCTTGGAATTCATCTACCAATACATATTGGAATTTTTCTTGATAATCTGCCAATAAATTGGGGTGCTCCTTAAAGGCTTTGATTACCCAAAGAATCATGTCTGCAAAGTCATATCTGTGATTGCGCAATAATTTTTCTTGAAAATTTTCATATTGCTCAATGGCTGCTTTTAAGAGAGTCATTTTAATGCTTACTTCTTGGATGGCATCTTTTTTTACATCTCCTTTTGCGTAAGCATTTCCATGTTTGTCTTTACCTGCTTTTTTGTATAAAAATGCTGGTCTATTAGGCAGATCTATTAAATATTCTTCAATTTTTTGATTTAAAAAGCTTGGGTCCCAATCTTCTTTTTTCATTAATTGAAATAAAGATTTGAGCCGGTTAATCTCAAAGTATACATCACCAGTATATCTTTTTAGTGGGTTATTTTTGGGAAGTTGATCAATAATTTCTCTTAAATATTCTATTGTTTCCAAATCACTCACTGGGTCTAGGTTTCTGAAACCAAATACATCTAAATGATCTTGAATGACGCGGTTGCAAAATCCGTGAAAGGTGGAGATTTGAACCCGATACGCCTCTGGGCCAATAAATTCCTGTAACCTTTTACGCATGGCCACCGCACCCGCATCGGTATAGGTAAGGCAAAGAATATTTTCAGCTAAGGTATCTGTTGCAAGTAATATCCGAGCAATTCTGGCTGCAAGTATCTGCGTTTTACCGGTGCCTGGC
>CANHDN010000042.1 GCA_947459415.1 Bacteroidota bacterium | reverse complement strand
GCTGGCATTATTGGTGGTGTAGTTATCGGTTTATTAAGCGATTCACATGCCAGTGTTAGCGGACCAGCCGCCGGACTTACAGCCGTGGTGATGGCGGCCATCACTAAACTTGGTCAATATGAAATTTTTTTATTAGCCGTTTTATTGGCGGGTATTTTACAACTCATTGCAGGCTTGCTGAAAGCAGGATTTATTGCTAATTTCATACCCTCCAATGTAATAAAAGGATTATTGGCTGCTATTGGTATTATTCTCATTTTAAAACAAATACCACACGCAGTAGGATTTGATAAAGACAATGTTGCCGATTTAAGTTTTATTCAAGAAGACAGTGAAAATACTTTTTCTGAACTCTTAAATATATTTGCTTATTTCTCTTGGGGAGCCGTTATAATTTCATCCCTTTCATTAGGATTAATGGCTATTTGGGACAAAATCGCTTCCAAAAAATTGAGCTTTTTACCCGCCTCTTTAATGGTTGTTTTATTGAGCGTAGCAATGAATGCATTTTTTATTACCGCGCTTCCTAATATTGCTATTTCAAAAGAACATCTTGTAAATATGCCAAGCTTTGGTGGCATTTCTGAAATAATAATCGCGCCCAACTTTTCACAAATTGGCAATTTGGATGTTTGGATAGTAGCAGTTACCATTGCCATTGTGGCATCTATAGAAACCTTATTAAATTTAGAGGCTTTAGAAAAAATAGATCCATATAAAAGGCAAGCATCTCCCAACAGAGAACTCATTGCACAAGGTGCTGGTAATTTTTTATCTGGGTTAGTTGGTGGAATCCCTGTAACCTCAGTTATTGTTCGTAGTTCTGTGAATATTAATGCAGGAGCGCAAACTAAATTAGCTAGCATTCTACATGGCCTTTTTCTATTAATAAGTGTGTTATTTTTAAGTTCTATTTTAAATCTAATTCCACTAGCCTCATTAGCGGCTATCTTAATTTTTACAGGCTATAAACTGGCTAAAATATCCTTATTTAAAGAAATGTATCGTAATGGCTTGAATCAATTTATTCCATTTATTGCAACCATCGTAGCTATTGTGTTTACAGACTTATTAATTGGAGTAATAATTGGGTTAACAATCAGTATTTTTTATATACTAAAAACCAATTATAAAAATGCATATGCCCTTCAAAAAATAAAAGGAATAGCTACAGATGAATTCATATTAAAGCTTTCTGAGGAAGTATCGTTTCTGAATAAAGCAAGTATTAAAGAAACCCTGTTTGTAAAAATTCCAAATGATGCCCTATTAACAATAGATGGCAGCCAATCAAAATATATTGATTATGATATTTTAGAGTTAATACACGATTTTACCAATTACTATGCTAGTGAGAAAAACATACAAGTGAAACTATTGGGGATACAATCTATGTAAAAAACTTCCCATGGAACATCCATTTATCTGTGTTTCCCTATAAATTAAAATGAATTCAATTAGGTTTCATTTTTAATTATTTTTTTACTTGACTATTAATCAAAAATTCCACACTTTTGATTCATGCAAATAGCCATCACTCATGATGTAAAGATTATCGTGGAAACAGCTTATCAAAGCAATAAGCAAAGCCACTCAGAAACCAAGCACATGTTTGCTTATCGCATCCATATTGAGAATCAAGGCGAGCATACTATCAAACTTTTGCGTAGGCATTGGCATATTATAGATTCATTAGATGGTGAATCTGAGGTAGAGGGAGAGGGCGTAGTTGGCGTTCAACCATTATTGGAGCCAGGTGAAAAATATCAATATGTTTCCGGATGTTTACTTGGATCAGATTTAGGAAAAATGTACGGAACCTACCTCATGGAACGTCAGATGGATGGTAAATTATTTGAAGTTAATATCCCAGAGTTTGTGCTTAGCACTCCTTTTGTTATGAACTAGTTGGGGCAATTGCAAGCTTTATAAAAGCTGGTATCTAATTTGCTATTTACACCATAAATCTTCCTATTATATAGATCGTACTTTATTTGCCAGCGTAGTTTGCCATCTTTCCATTTTTCTTTGCGCATCATTTGACCAGTAGCGTAATAATATACACAAATTCCATGCGGTTTTTTGTGATTTCTATGGCTAGTTTTTATCCAATGAGCATTTTTTACGGAAACAGTATCAACTCTTGGCGCTTGGGCGCTGGCAGTAAATTCATGTATACACCATAAAAGGATTAATGGCAATGATTTCCAGTTAATTAGATGCATACTGACGAAGGTACGTATTTGACTGAAAAAAAATAGCGCTATTAAAAAACTTTTCTTATTTTGCGACCTTAGTAAAAAAGCCTAAACGCGTGATTGCACATATACAAGGAAAAGTAACTCATCGCTCGCCAACCTATTTGGTGATAGATTGTGGCGGGGTTGGATATGCTATCCAAATATCCTTAAATACCTATGAAAATATAGGTGTTAACGAAAACATGAAGTTACTTACTTATTTATCTATTAAAGAAGATAGCCATACCCTATTTGGCTTTGCAGATGAAGAGGAAAGGCAATTATTTATGCAACTTATTTCTGTAAGTGGTGTTGGAACAAATACTGCCAGAATGATCCTATCTAGCCTAAAACCAGCTGAAATAAAACTAGCCATTTTAAACGGAAATTGGAATCTATTAAAAACCATCAAAGGGATTGGGCCTAAAACTGCCCAAAGATTGGTAATAGATCTACAAGATAAATTAAAAAAAGTAGCAAGCCCAGAATCTTTGCAATCTGCAAGTTTCAGATCTCCAGCATATGATGAAGCCCTATCTGCACTCGTTATGTTAGGATTTAACAAGGCAGAAGCAGAAAAAGGTTTAATGAAAGTTAAACAACAAAATCCAGACAGTAGCGTTGAGCAACTGGTGAAATTAACCTTAAAAAATATTTGATGGTAAAACTCTACATTGTACCGTAGCTCTAAATCGACATATTTAAAAACACTATTATCCTTCACCTTTGCAGTTACCATGGTGTGGGGTGCTACACCGCGCTTATCAGCGAGAAGGGTAAGAGATTTTCATGTTATTCCGCCAGATAGTACTGGAAAACTCCCCTATCCCATTAAGGATAAAAAACCCTATGAATTTCAAAATAAAAAGCATCCTTTAGATCTGCCTGAACCAAGCAATATAAAGGAGCGATACGCACTTGATCCTGAAAATTATCAATATAATCGTTCATCTAAAATTGGAACCTTAGAGTATAAATTACCTGCATCTAGTTCAATTGGTGATCAATTAAAACAAGATGGTTTTAAAAACAATAAAGAGTACTTTAGACAACGCTCTCAAGCACAAAACTTTGCTAAAGGAAATGGTATTCTGCCACAAATAAATATTGGCAATAAGGTCATTGATAAGATTTTTGGAAATGGAGTTGTAGACATAAGACCGCGTGGTAATGCAGAGATTATTTTTGCTGGAAATTTTAATAAAGTACAAAATCCTGCATTTAGTTTAAGGCAACAACGAACAGGGCAGTTCGACTTCAGGCAAAAAATTCAGTTAAATGTGAGCGGACAAGTTGGCGATAAATTAAAGGTGAACATGAATTACGACACCGAAGCCACTTTTGAGTTCGAAAACCAAATGAAATTAGATTTTGCCGGTAAGGATGATGATATTATTAAAAAACTTGAACTTGGGAATGTAAGCTTGCCCTTAAACTCAAGCCTCATTCAGGGAAGTCAGAGTTTGTTTGGAGTTAAGAGTACCATGCAATTTGGTAAACTGACGGTTACTGCCGTAGTTACCCAACAACGCGGCAAAACACAAGAAACTGAATTATCAGGAGGAACCACCACCACCCGTTTTGATATTCAAGGTGATAACTATGACATGAATCGCCATTATTTCTTAGCTCATTATTTTAGAGATAATTATGAACTATGGCTGAGGAATCTCCCATTTATTGGCTCCCCAGTTGTTATTACGCGTGTGGAGGCTTGGGTTACAAACAGAAGTGGCTCGTTTGAGCAGTCTAGAGATGTTATTGGTTTTTCGGATTTGGGCGAATCTACCAGATTAGACAATAAATTTTGGAAAGTAAATCAAAGTGTAAGCTTAGGAAATGGGGTAAATAATTTATATGACCCCAATAACCCCAATACCTACCTAAACGGATTTGGCAACGCCGCTGATGCTGCCAAATTTAGATCAAGTTACCAAATTGAAAATAAACTTACAGAAGATTTTAGAACCACTGGTCTTAAAGCTATTTCTCAATATCAAAATATAAATTTTGCTCGTCAACTTGGTCCAAATGAGTTTACCTTTAACCCTCGCCTGGGTTATATTTCTTTGAATCAAACATTAAACAACGATGATGTATTATGTGTGGCGTATGAGGGAACCATAAATGGCATACCTTTTAAAATTGGCGATTTTAGTCAAGATATTCCCAGAAACGTAGATAATCCAGAGATACTATTTCTAAAAATGCTGAAAGGTCCAAGCCTTCGTCCAGATCTGCCAATTTGGGATTTAATGATGAAGAATGTATATGCCTTGGGATCATTCCAAATTCAATCAAAAGAATTTAAATTAAACATTGTTTATGCAGATGACCCAAGTGGCGCCGATTTAAGCTATATCCCTGTTAAAAATGAGCCTTTATTAAGTAATTTACCCTTACTAAACGTATTCAATGTAGATAAAATGAATACCCAGCAAGAAGCTGTCTCTGACGGACTTTTTGATTATATTGAAGGAGTTACTGTTAACTCTCAAACAGGAAGAGTTTATTTGCCAACCGTTGAACCTTTTGGATCCTTTTTAGCATCTAAGTTTGTTGTAGATAAAACCTTGGCAGATTACTATTGCTTTTTCTCTCTCTATGATTCCACCAGATTTAGTGCCATTCAGCAACCTCAATTTAATAAATTCTTTTTACGCGGTAGTTATCAAGGTAGCAGTACCAACGAAATTTCATTGGGGTCAACCAATGTGCCACGTGGTTCTGTGAGGGTAACCGCAAACGGCGCCCCACTTACAGAAAATTCTGACTTCATTGTTGATTATAATTTAGGCAGGGTGAAGATTGTAAATACAGCCCTTTTAAATTCAGGGGCAGTTATTAAAGTATCCTCAGAAAGTAATAATCTATTTCAAATACAACAAAAAAGCTTAACCGGTGCTCGATTCGATTATAAGTACAGTCCCGATTTAATATTGGGATCAACTTTCATGTATTTAAATGAAAGGCCACTGACCCCTAAAGTAAATATTGGAGAAGAGCCCATTTCAAATATTGTTATTGGTGTAGATGGTTCTTATACCAAGCAATCTAGGATGCTTACTAAGCTCATAGATAAATTACCTTTTATTGAAACAAAAGAAGCCTCAAATTTCACCATCTCTGGAGAATATGCCCGTTTAATACCTGGCGTTCAGGGAGCATTAAACCAAAGTGGAACCGCCTATTTAGATGATTTTGAAGGAGCAGAAACCCCATTTGATTTGCGCATGGGTAATACCTGGGCCTTAGCAAGTACGCCTCAAGGACAGCCAGATTTATTTCCTGAAGGCGATGCATTAAATAAATTAGAATACGGTTTTAAAAGAGCCAACCTTGCTTGGTATACCATTGCCACTACTTTTTATAGAAATGACCCATTTACCCCACAACACTTAAGAGACGACCCAAATGCACTATCGCTGCATGCCGCAAGGGAAGTTTTACAACAAGATGTTTTTAAAAACAAACAAATTCAGCAAGGTTTACCAACCACACTCCCCACCTTTGACCTTTCATTTTTCCCGAGTGAAAAAGGTCCTTATAACTATAATGTAAACGATCTCAATGAGGATGGTTCACTCAAAAATCCGCGCCAAAATTGGGGAGGCATCATGCGTAAAATTGATCAAAATGATTTTGAACAAGCCAACATTGATTATATAGAAATGTGGGTAATGGACCCTTTTGCAGATAAACCAGCTAGTGTTGATAAGGGATATTTATATATTAACTTAGGAAACATTTCTGAAGACATTTTAAGAGATAACAGAAGGGTTGCAGAAAACGGATTACCTAAAAATAATACACCAGAACAAAATGCAACCGCTGATACTACGGTTTGGGGAAGAGTTTCTAGGGCACCTGTCATAAATTATGCATTTGATGCAGACCCAACCATTAGACAAAATCAAGATATTGGTTTAGATGGATTAAATGATGATGCCGAGCGTCAATTTTTTGAAACTGCCTATTTAAGTAAAATACGAAACAGATTTGGTACCAATTCTAAAGTATATATAGATGCCTTAAATGACCCAAGTAATGATAATTATCACTACTACCTGGGTACTGATTATGATACTTCCAAACTTGGTCTTGTAAATAGGTACAAGAAATTTAATAAGCACCAAGGAAATTCACCTACTGTAAATCAATCGCCAGAAACCTACCCTACTGCTGCTACCAATGTTCCAGATAATGAAGACTTAAACAGGGATTATACAGTAAATGGGGTAGAAGAATATTTCCAATATAGAATTGAAATAGCTAGAGATGCCTTTACAATTGGCAGAAATTACGTTACAGATACACTCACTACCAGTGCAAAATTTATTAATGGAAATTTTGCTGAAGAAAAATGGTATCAATTAAAAGTGCCCATTAGAGAATTTGAACGCAAAGTTGGTGAAATAAATGATTTCAAATCAATTCGTTTCATTCGCATGTTTATGCGCGGATTTGAGGAACCTACGATGATGCGCTTTGCCTCCTTGCAATTAGTGAGAGCAGATTGGAGAAAGTATTTAAACAATTTAGAAATAGGCGGCGAACATAGGCCCATTGATCCAACAGATAATACTCAATTTGTAGTTTCTACAGTAAATATTGAAAAAAATGGACAACGCAGGCCTATCGCTTATGCAGTACCACCGGGTATTCAAAGAGAATTAGATTTTAGTTCACCAAATGCGATTCAACAAAATGAACAATCTATTAGTTTACTTACTTGTAATTTAAAAGATGGAGATGCTAGGGGTGTATTTAAAAACACCAGTGTAGATTTACGTCAATATGGAAAATTAAGAATGTTTGTGCACGCCGAAGGTGCCAACCTACTTGATGATGAGTTAACTGCTTTTTTTAGATTTGGTACCGATTTAACAAATAACTATTACGAATTTGAAATACCATTAAAGGTAACACCTGCAGGAAGCACTGACCCAAGTGCTATCTGGCCCGGAGGAAATGAAATCACGATCATTTTAGAAGAAATGATTAATACTAAAATTGCTCGAACCAACGCGGGTTTTGCATTCACAGCACCATATAGCAGACAGGTTGGAAATGGAACCTATTCGGTGGTTGGGATGCCAGATTTTAGTCAGTTAAGAATTATGATGATGGGTGTTCGCAATCCAAAAAGAAAACCTGGCAGCAACAATGATGATGGCTTACCAAAATGTGCCGAGGTTTGGTTTAATGAATTGCGCATGACAGATTTTAGTACACGCGGAGGAGATGCTGCTACCGGAAGAGTATTAGCAAAATTGGCTGATTTAGGAAACGTACAGTTAAGTGGAAGTTACAGAAGTGTTGGCTGGGGTGGAATTGATAAAAAATTAATGGAACGCAGCATGGCAGACAACTACATCTACGACTTCCAAAGTAATTTTGAATTAGGTAAATTCTTTCCTAAAAATTCTGGGTTAAGTATCCCTTTTTTCTTCTCGTATGGCAATACAATCATCAGACCTTATTTTAATCCATTAAATCCTGATACCAGGTTACAAAAGGAAATTGAAGAAACTAGGAACCCAGAAAGAAGCGATCAAATTAGCAGAGCTGCAGATGATTATACAGCAAGAAAAAGTTATAATTTTACCAATGTAAGAAAAAACAGAATTGGTTCAAAACAGGCATATCCTTGGGATATTGAAAACTTTAACTTTACTTATTCTTTTACCGAAACATTCAGGAGAAATCAAACCTTAGAATATAATTTAATTGAAAATTACCGAGGGGTAGTTGGTTATAATTACAATTTTGTGAGCAGGCCAATTGAACCTTTTAAAAAGTTTATAAAGAATAAAAATTTAGAAATTATTAAAGACATAAACTTTAATCTTCTTCCAGCATCGTGGGGCATGCGCGTTGAAACTGACAGAAGATATGGTGAGTTATTGAATAGAAATAATGATAGCAGGGAAACTGTTTTACCTGTGCTCTATGATAAGATGTTTACCATGCGAAGAAACTATGAACTACGCTATGATTTAACTAGAAATATTAAATTAGATTATAATTCAACCAATGACTCTCGCATAGATGAACCAGAAGGTCAAATAAGCAGAAATACCATTGAGAAAAGAGATAGTATTAAAACTAATTTTTTAAATGGCGGTAGGAATACCAAGTTTGACCAAACAGTTCGATTAAATGTAAACATACCGGTAAATAAATTACCATACATGCAATGGGTGAGCCAAGTAACTTATAATTACAATGCCAATTATCAATGGCTTCAAGCACCTCCAGCTGCAGACAGTTTGGGAAATACCATTCAAAACTCACAACAACAACAATGGAATGTGAGTTTAAATTTTATTCAGCTCTACAATAAATTTGGCATATACCGAAAAATTACAAACCCAAGACAAGCAGCAGCCACCAAGCCTAAAAACACTGAGGAGAACAAAGACCCAAAGGCAAAAGGCAAAAAAGCTAAAGAAGATACCGGACCAGATAAATACCCTGTTTGGGTATCTATACCTGTCAGGCTAATTACTTCTCTTAAAAATGTGAGCGGAACCTATAGTACTACAAATGGAACGGCCCTACCAGGATTTCAGCCTAGAACCCAAGTATTGGGTCAGAATTTAGATCAACAAGCTCCTGGATTTGGCTTTATTCTGGGGATGCAAGACCCAGAATTTAGATTCAAAGCCGCACAAAATGGATGGATTAGTAGGGATCCAAGAATTGTAAGCCCTTACCTATTAAATTACCAAGAAGCGATCACTGCCAGGGCACAAATTGAGCCCTTAGAAGATTTCCGAATAGAGCTAAATGCAACTAAAAATTACTCAAAGAATTTAACTGCTTTTTTCAGATACGATGAGGATAGTAATATTTTTAGAGATTTTGGAAACCCAATAGAGCAAGGTAGTTACAGCATTAGTTATAGCATTTTACGAACAGCATTTTCTTCAGAAGACGAAAACGGAGTGAGTGAAGTATTTAAGCAATTTCAGTTAAACCGTATGGATATTGCAAGAAGATTAGCCATGGAACGTGGTTTGCCTTTGCCAGAAAATCCAGACTCTTTTCCTGAAGGTTATGGAGCGTTTCAACAAGATGTGCTCATACCAGCATTTTTATCTGCTTACAGGGGCGTTTCAACAAGTAGCATCGGATTAAGTCCATTTCAAAATTTTCCTATTCCAAATTGGCGCGTAACCTATAATGGTTTAAGTAAAATTGATTTTATTAAAGAATATGCTTCTAATGTAAACATTCAATCTTCTTATCAAAGTAATTACAATGTAGCAGGGTTTCAAACCGTGATGGATACTAGTCGTAATACCACACTTACCACAGATTTTGCTCCACAATACGTAATCAGACAAATTTCAATTAGCGAAAGATTTGGGCCGCTGATAGGTATTGATGTTACCTTAGTAAATAACGTCACTACAACATTCAAATACAACCGAGACAGAACACTCAATTTAGCACTGGGCAATAGGCAACTAAACGAGCAAAGCGGCGAAGAGTTTGTAATTGGTATAGGATATAGAACCAATAAATTAGTACTTCCATTTGAAATTGGTGGCAGAAAAAGAATGTTGAATAATGATATTAATTTTAGATTTGATTTTACTATCAGAGAAAATCAAACAAGGGTTAGAAATTTAGATAGGCCAACCAGCGAACCTGTATCAGGACAAAATGTGTTAAGTATTAAGCCAACCATTGATTACAACATTAATGAAAAACTCATGTTGCGAATTTTTTACGATAGAAGACGTACCAATCCATTTACTTCTAATTCATTCCCAACAGTAATAACCAGTGGCGGATTTTCTGTACGCTATACCATTCAATAAGTATGGAATTTATAAATGAAATACTGCAATCATATTGTGAGAAACATAGTAGTGAAGAACCTGATATTCTGAAAAAATTAAACAGGCAAACGCATGCGCAGGTATTACAACCAAGAATGCTGAGCGGACATTTACAAGGTAGATTTTTATCAATGATTAGTAAATTGGTAAAACCTAAATACATTTTAGAGATTGGCACATATACTGGTTATTCTGCCCTATGTTTAGCAGAGGGACTAGCTGCCGATGGGAAATTAATTACACTTGATGTAAATCCAGAATTAGAAGATTTGGTAAACCATTATATAGCAGAAGCTGGATATAAAAATCGCATTCAAATGATTATTGGAGATGCTTATCAATTAATCAGAACCTTACCACATCATTTTGATTTGGTATTCATTGATGCAGACAAAGCCAGCTATGCCAAGTATTTTGACTTGGTCATTGATAAACTCAATCCAGGTGGTCTTATTCTAGCAGATAATGTGTTATGGAGTGGAAAGGTTATAGATGATAAATCATTACAGAAGGATAAAGACACCCAACTTATTGACGCATTTAATAAGAAAGTTCAAAAAGACCCGCGCGTGGAATGTGTTTTGTTGCCAATTAGAGATGGTATCACAATCCTGAGAAAAAAATAAAGCCATATAGCTGCTATCTTATAAACTGATACCCAATTCGTAAATCAAATATATCTGCAACATGTGCATTTGCCTTTAAAGTGCCTGCTACATATATATTCTTACCTAATTTTTGCATTAAGGCGTAGCGTTGGTACAAAATAGTATTTAATCTCTTTTCATTTAGTAATTCTGCACCCAATAAAAACATTAAACTGGTATTCCCAATGCGCAACTCATAACCCGCTTGGAAACTCTGCTCCCAAGCATTAACTTTCATATTTTGTTTTGAATACCACTCTTTTTTGTAGGTATTATAAATGAGTTCTGAACCAATAATCAGATGATGCCATGTATTTATTGATTTAGAAAACAATAGTTGAACACCGCCCATAGGGACCAATGTATTAGGGTTTGGAACCGTTTTAAATGAGCCAAAAGCAAATAATCTCAAGGAGTTTGAAAGTGGTTTAAGTTCCTCAGAAATAGGTGCTAAATCATTCCAATTTGCATGATTTAAATAATAGGTAAACCCCAAGGAATAAGATGGGAAATTCATCCCCTTATTAGGCATTTTAATTCCACCATTCGAAATATGCTGGTAGTTGGCTCCTAACTGTCCAATAAAGCGATTTCCTAACTTATAGTTTAATTGAGCACCAACACCTAAATAGAAACTAATATTACTTCCAAAAAATAAATTTTCTGGATTAAGTATTGGATGATAAATTTTACTCAAATAAGAAATACCTGCATCTAAAGGAAAACTAAAAAATAACTTTTTACTGGATCTAATCATAGGTTCAGTAAAAGCAGTTACATGATAGGCATGCCCAAGTTGAGTTGGGTTATCAAAATGAGTATAGGCCAATCTAAATCCTCTTTTTGCCCTAATTGGTGAGGCCTCCGTAGCTTTTTCCCTGTTACTTTGCCAAGCCAATAATAGGTTATAACCAACAGGATTAGCGCTAGCAAGTGTAGCGATGTCTTTAGAATGAGGAATAATATGGCCAGTATATAGACTAGCACCTACGCTCATTGCATGATGCTTTTGAGCTAATGAAAGCGTATAAATAAACAGAAAGCTTACCAATACAAATGACCGCATACGGATTACCCTAAGACCTACTAAAATTTTCTTTAATGATGTCAGAAAATGTAGGATACAAAGCAGCAGATGCTCCCATAATTGATTTCCCAAATAGCGCGTTGTTCCCTCCTTCAAAATCTGAAATAATTCCTCCAGCCTCTTCAATCAAACAAATGCCAGCTGCAACATCCCAAGGACTTAAACCATATTCAAAAAAAGCATCAAATCTACCACAAGCAGTATAAGCTAAATCAATGGCAGCACTTCCCATTCTGCGCATGCCTTGAGTATGCTGCATAAAATACTTAAGCGTTTGTAAATAGGCATCCATTTGCTCATAATTATAATATGGGAAACCTGTAGCCAATAATGATTTTCCGAGTTCTGAATTAAGCTTAACAGAAATTGGATTGCCATTTAAATAAGCACCTCCACCATGCCAAGCATAGAACATTTCATCTTTATTTACCTCATAAACAATTCCCATCATTACTTTATGATGGTGAATTAATCCGATACTTACGCTATAAACAGGTATATCATGGATAAAATTAGTAGTCCCATCCAATGGATCTATTACCCACATCCATTCTTTGGATTCTGAGCCTATTGTTTCTTCTTCTGTGATAAAGCCTGCTTCTGGGAAAATGGCTGAGAGTCCGCTCACTAATTGCTCTTCTGCCGTTTTATCTACATAGCTCACTAACTGATTAAAACTTTTCACGGCAACCGCATCAACATGAAAATGCTGTCTTTCTTCTTTTATAAAACTTCCCGCTGCTTTGGCTACAAGACAGGCTTGCTCACAAATTAATTTTAAATCCATATCTTTATTTTGGTGCGTGAAAATAGTTTATTCTTGCTTAAAATGTAAGCAAATTCTACTAATATTGAACCATGAATTATCCCTCTGCATTGATAGAAGAAGCGGTAAATGAATTGTCGAAGTTTCCAGGAATTGGGAAGAAATCTGCCCTACGCATGGTTTTATTTTTGCTAAAACAAGAAGAAAACATGGTAAGTAAAATGGGTGAATCCATTATAAAATTGAGAAAAGAAATTCAATTTTGTATGCAATGCAATAATGTTAGCGATGCGAACATGTGCAATATTTGTGCAAATACAAAAAGGGATGTTCAAACCATTTGCATTGTAGAAGATTTAAGAGATGTAATGGCCATTGAAAATACAGCGCAATATCATGGAACCTATCATGTGCTAGGTGGATTAATAAACCCAATTCAGGGTATTGGACCAGACCAACTTCAAATAGATAACCTGCTTACACGGGTAAAAAACCAAGATGTAAAAGAAATTATTATGGCCTTAAGTGCTACAATGGAAGGAGACACAACAGGATTTTATTTAGCCCGAAAGCTTAAGGAAATGAATATAAAAATTAGCACCATATCTAGAGGAATTGCAGTGGGAGGAGAATTAGAATATGCAGACGAAATTACCCTAGGCAGATCTATTCTTGGAAGAATTCCGTATCAATCATAATTGCTTAAGAATTAATTAAAAAATTACGTACACATAAACATTTAATCATGAAAATAAAGACTATTATTCTGCTTTTAAGCCTAATTACCATTAAATTACAAGCACAAATTAATATGGCAGATTCTACCGTTCAAGTAGTATGTTATTGGGACAAAGGAGAGAAACAAAACTATTCCATTTCTTTAGAAAAAATTAAATTAAAAAACGGCGATACCACCTCAAAAGAAATGACTACCTACGATGTAGAGGTAAGTGTCATTGGTGCCACAAAAAATTCTTATACCGTTCAATGGGAATACAAAAATTTTAAAAGTAACAATGAAGAAGATCTGATAACCAAAGAACTTTCAACTTTAAGTAAAGGCATGAAAGTAATATACAAAACAGATGAATTAGGCAACTTTATTGAAGTGGTAAATTGGAAAGAATTAAGAGATTTTAACCAAAAAACCATTGCAGCAATTGGCAAAAAATATAGCAATTTACCAGAGCTTGGAAAGATTTTAAAACAAATGGAAAATAGTTTTTCAAGTAAAGAAGCAATAGAGTCTATTAGTATTAAAGATATCCAACAATTTCATAGCTTTCATGGAGGAAAATATAAGTTAAAAGAAGAAATTTCAGATAAAATAAAAGTTCCAAACTTGCTTACAAATGTCCCATTTGATGCAGATTTTAGTTTATATTTAGATGAAATAAATGAAACGGATAATAATTTTATACTTCGCTCTTCGCAAGCGGTAGATTCTGAACAATTAACTGAAGCAACTTTTCAATATTTAAGCAATATGGCAAAAAATATGAATATAACTGCGCCTAAAAGAAGCGACTTTAAGGGTTTAAGTAACGAGATTGAGGTAGGGTCAAGAATTCATGGAACTGGATGGATTGTTTATAGCATACAAACCACTACAGTAAATTCAGACAATCAAACTAATATTGAAGAGCGAATCATAGAGGTAAAATAGAATTGTTACTGGTTTAAGGTAAGCTTTGGAGTATAAAATAAATCGCAATTCAATAACAATAAATCTATATGATCCGAATTAAAATAGGCATCGCTTTGTTGTAATAATTGATAGCTTGACTTTTTAAATCCTTTGATCATTTTCCTAAAGGCTTTATAATTTTGTTTATTCATATTTTCAGACCAATATTTTAGGATGATATGATCAAATAAATACATTACTTCATGCACTTTTACTTGGGAAGGCACTTGCCTTAATACCCATTCTAAATCTTTAATTTCTCTCAGTTCACAAAGGGTAAACACCCACTTTTTTAAATCATCTCTAACCCTGGAGATTTGGCTATTTAATGCTTGTTTACTAATAGATTTAAAATGGATTTGTGCAAATTGTTCAAACATTGCAGGATCCCTTTTAGACATATAAATACAAGCATATAGGCTGCGCATTTCTTTAGAAATATGATTTTGCTTTAATATGGACATTAAAGTATCATGGTTATGTTTATCTCTAGAAAATCTCTTAAGGTTATTATAATTAATTTTATGTGGGTTCAGTCCTAATAGACTAAATATCTCTGTGAAGATGTTGTTTCTATCAATACTAATAAAATAGCTGGTATCATTTCTTGGTTCAAGCATGTGAAGCAAGGTGTTCTCATTTTTAATTTTATACGCCTGATAAACTTTTCTCTGAACTCGCTGCGCTTTTTTCTTTTTACTAAAGCCACCATATGCTTGTTGAAGTTTAATTTGATTGGAAAAATCTATTGCTTTAATAGTAATTCCCATGTTTATAAAATTAAGGGGTGAGGCAACAATCATAACCCCAATTTCTGGCACCCCTAATACAGCAGTAGCAGGAATAGAAATAATTTGAACAAATTCAGATAAAAACCAAACTGAAACAGCTGTAATACCATGTAAGCGAGCTATTTTCCGAGATGTAAGTTTAAAGTCAGTGAAAAAGTTGTTTGGATGCTCAATTACGGAGTCTAACAAAGTTCTTTGCACAAAAACTATTTCCGCATGAGTGCTTGCTTTTAAAGTATCTTGTTCAATAATACCAGGATTTTGAATTAAGTATGAAGAAAAATCTTCAGCATTTTGTTTCGATAAACTTTTGATTGATTGCTCTTCAACTGTTTTGATTGGCAGTAAATTATTATTTAATAAATTTTTTAATACTTGACTTGAAATCAAAACAGTAGTCTGAATTTTATAATCAAGTTTATGCCGTTCGCCCAATTTGCCTAAAGGAACCTGCGCATGGACAGACATGGAGTAAATAAATAATAAAAGTGAGTGGATGAGTCTTTGCATTCTATTTTCAAATCTATCAATGTGATGATTTAAAACAAAAAAAGAATGATATTACCTAATAATCAACTTGTTTAAGACCCTGTTTCCCGGATTATTGAGGTACCAATCTGTATGGGTTGTGCCCGCTGAAATGGCCCAATTAACAAAATTTGGAAATGCAGATATAAAATCAATTTTTTCAATTGGATAAGGAATAGATTGATTAATGTTTAATGCCCATGGAAGTCCTTGCTTTGATTTATAAAAAATATTAGATGCTGGAACAGAACCATCATTAATGGTTCCAAAGTAACTCATATTCATCAATTGCGAAGGTGGCATGTTTACCAAGTGAATCTCTTTACCTCTTTCTTGGCCAACAATTATATATGGATTAAAATTTGATAAACCCAGCAGTGAGGCATCTGTAACTCCGCCCGATGGTGCAACTCCATTATTCAAAAAATTAATGATAACTGTTGTTGTATCTGTTCCAACATCTGGTGCATTGGTTTCAACATTTACAAACCAATGTCCGCCAGTAGTTTGTAATAGGTCATATGCATCCTTAAAAACTGGGATATTTGCATGAACTGTATTTCCAGTTTCAGTTCCGTTTGAACCAATCGAAGACCATGTTATTCCATTGGTTTTCGTTCCTGTAATATTTGAAATCTTGTTGGGGTTAAGTCCATTTATTTGAAAGGCAAAACCATTATGCAATGCACCGCCTATAGCCCTTGTAACAAATTTATAAGTGGCTTCAACCGCATTATTATCTGCATTGCTTATCACTGTATATTGATAATCGATCACCAAATCATTAAAATCATAATCTCCCGTTGAAGGCCATAAGTCTTCAAACAGCAAAGTAGCAAAACCAGCGGCAGGATAAACTGTTGCAAATGCTCGCTGTGCATCAGTTGGAAACATGTCTTCCACATCTATAACTCCGTCATTATCTGTGTCTTCTGGAATCGTCATAACAGAATCGAGTAAGCTAATTGAATGCGCATAGGCAGGATCAGAACCATTGTTGGTATACTCAACCACTCTAAAATAATACCTGGTATTAGGATTTAAATTACTAAGAATAAAATTATTATTATTAGCATTATAAACTACAAAGGCATTGCCAATCGTGTCACCTAATCCAAAAATAGTATTAGCCGAATATACAGTGGCATCCATCAAATTTGTATTAGGTGCTACATTCGCGCTCACTAAAACCACCCGGGCATTCCCATTTCCATTGGTCCATGACACAGAAAGCGAAGTAGGATTATTCTGATTAACAGTAAATAATGACGATCCAATAGTAGGATAATTCATACTTGTTTTTCTGCATCCTGTTAGAAAACTACTTACATTAAAAATAGCTGTACCAGCAACTAAATCTCCATTATATTCATACACATCTATGCAATAATTGGTATTGGCAATTAAGTTTGTGATAGATACAGAATTAATTGCTCCACTCCCAATTACAAAACCACTTCCAATTTGTGTGCCCGAACCAAATGTGCTATTTGCCACATAATTACTAAAATTAGTTGGAGCTGTTGCACTGGCAGAACTCGGCCTACAAATC
>CANHDN010000041.1 GCA_947459415.1 Bacteroidota bacterium | reverse complement strand
TTTTAAAGGAAAAACAAAACTTGCCGCCGTATTTAAGGTAATACCCCTAGAAACGGCAAATCCACTTAAATTTTGGTAAACAATTTTATTAGGGTCTTGGTCGTAATCAGGTATAATTTTATTACCAAACCAAGTATAGAATGCACTGATATCCCATTCTAAGAATCCCTGTTTTTGGTTGCGCCAACTGCTGTAATTAAGATTCATATTCCATGTTTTTTCTGGCTTCAAATCTTCTGCAATGACTATTTCTCTGGCGCCTGTAAGCGCAGCATGGTCTTCTGTAAATATATTTACAATCCTAAATCCGTTGCCAGCACTAAGCCTAAGCGCGTTATTTGAATTGATTTGCCATTTGTAATTGGCCCGTGGCGAAAATATTAATCCATGAAAATTGTAATAATCTACCCTAGCTCCCAATAAAATGGTTTGTCTATTGTTGGGCATAAATTCTTCTTGCACAAAAGCACCTGGGATAATAAACTGCTGCACAAAATTATTTCCAAACCGCACGGGTGCATCATCTTGGTAATGGGTATATCTGAGCGTTAATCCGCTAAGCAAACGATGTTTATTATTTAATTTTCTATCATAAAGGAATTGATTAAACAAACCGATTTGCTGAGCAAGCAAATTGGTTATGCCATAGGCCGCATCTTGTTTATGCAGGTTAAATGAAAATTGAAATTTAAACAATTCGTTTTTAATCTTAAAAGGATGCAAACCCAACAATTCTAGTCGTTTGGTATAAATAGATTCTCCATAAATGCTATCTCCTCCCCTAAACCTTTTATCCCAATTCATTTCTCCTCCAAATCTATCTTCGTAATACAAGCGCGCAGCAATACTGCTCGTTAAATTATCTTTTCTTTTAAACTGCCATTTCCCAAACAAAGAGACCCGCGTTTGCACAGGTATATCTGTAAAATGATCATTGTTTAGGTCTTGTCGCCAGTTATAATGAAATAG
Organism: Bacteroidota bacterium; assembly: GCA_947459415.1. GTDB lineage: Bacteria > Bacteroidota > Bacteroidia > UKL13-3 > UKL13-3 > B1. The sequence goes on along the minus strand of CANHDN010000041.1, from coordinate 16,485 downwards.
GTTCAAGCCGTACAATGCATTTACTTTTTTACCTTTTATGCCCAATCCAAGATCCAAGTTTTGTTCTGCATAGGAACTCGCATAATAATTTACGACCAATTTAGGAGCAGCGTTTGCCGATTTGGTAATAACATTTATTAAGCCGCCCATGGCTTCGCTGCCATATAAAGTGGCGGCCGGACCTTTTACCACTTCAACTTTTTCTATGAGCGCATTGGGTATACCGCTTAAACCGTAAACCGAAGAAAGTGCACTTACAATGGGCATCCCATCTATTAACACCAATGTATATGGACCATCCATACCGTTTATTTGAATATCGCCTGTAGCGCAAACATTACAATTTAAGGTTGGTAAAACCCCATTAATCATTTGCATAGATTCGAATAAATTATTGTTGGGCAGCTTTTTAAAAAATTGCTGGTTGTATATTTCAACCGGTACCGCCGATGCTGATTTACTTACTTCTCGTAGGTTGCCGCTTATGGTAATTTCGCTTAAGTTATTTTGAAGCGGTATTAATTGAACACTTATAAAATCTTGTTCGGCTGGCTGAACCCATATTTTTTTGCGCTCATAACCTAATAAAGAAACCTGTAACAAAAACCTGCCCGAAGGCAAATTTTCTAAAGTAAAAGTTCCATTTGAAGTAGTTTGGGTTACTTTACCCAAATCTTGGATGCCTATGGTTGCAAACTCCAAACCTTTGTCGTTATCCATTACTTTACCTTTTATTACATAGTTCTGAGCCCAAACCTGATTAGCAAATAAAACAATAGTAAAGACTAAAAAACTTTTCATGGCTGCAAAAATGCAATATTTTTAGACTAATCTAAAAATTAATTTTGCTAGGCTTAAAAACCAAATCAAACAAACACAAAATAAAACTATTTTAAGCCCTATTTTTGCCAAGTTAAAGTATAAGAAATATGAATTTAAAGAAAAAGTACGGATTGATTGGCTTCCCATTAAACAATTCATTTTCTGTTAATTATTTCATCAAAAAATTTAGTCAGAACGGCAGTGATCACACTTACCAAAACTACCCTATAGCTAACTTAGACCAATTAATAGCTTTCTTAAAAAACCCAGAAAATTTAAATGGATTTAACATAACCAAACCATACAAAGAAAAGGTAATTCCTTATTTACAATCCTTATCTGCAGAAGCCCGAGCATGCGGCGCGGTAAATTGTATAGTGGTTTCAAAAAACAGAGATTTAATTGGACATAATACAGATGTTTTTGGATTTAAATCTTCATTATTACAATTTATTGGTTCGAACCAAAACATACGTGCGCTTGTGATTGGAAATGGCGGGGCTAGTAAAGCCGTTTGTTATGTTTTAAAACAATTAAACATTCCGTTTAGCGTGGCTGCCCGCAATGGGAAGGGAGATTATTTATTGACAGAAATTGATAAAGAAATGCTTCAATCGCATAAGCTCATTATTCAAACTACGCCAATCGGCATGTTTCCAAACACAGCAGAAGCCTTGCCATTTTCGCTTGAAGGTGTTGGTAAAGAACACTTTTGTTACGATTTAATCTATTTACCAGAAGAAACATCCTTTTTAATGACTGCTAAAAAACAAGGTGCAAAAACCTTAAACGGTTTAAATATGCTGCACCTGCAGGCAGATGAAGCTTACAACATTTGGATGAGTTCTAAAACTTAATTACTATTGCAAACATGGGAATGTTTTACAATTACTGCAAATGGAATACGCGGATATTTTCACATATTTTCTATAAAAACATCCGGGTTTGTGGAACTGAAAATATCCCATTAAATGGGCCGGTAATGCTGGTGGCAAATCACCCTAACTCCTTTTTAGATGCTGTTTTAATTGGAGCAGCTTTACATAGACCCACACATTTTTTAGCTAGAGGGGATGCCTTTAATCATAAAACTGCTGCAAAAATTTTAAGTTCATTAAATATGTTACCCGTATTTAGATTATCAGAGGGTAAAGAAAACTTGCTTAAAAATACTGAAACCTTTGATGCCTGTCAGAATATTCTTGAGAAAAATAAAATCGTATTAATATTCGCAGAAGGTATCAGTGAAAATAATTGGGAACTAAGAACCTTAAAAAAGGGCCCTGCACGCATTGCAAAAAAAGCTTGGTTAAGTGATAGTGACTCAAAAAACATGCAAATCATCCCTGTTGGGATAACCTACGAACATTTTATTGGAGAAGGAAAAAATATTTTAATAAATATAGGAAAGCCGCTGCATAAGGAAGATTTCGATTATCAAAAAAATGAGGCATTATTTGTAAAAGAGCTCAATGAAATACTCTCTAATACTTTTAAAAAATTAGCTTTTATAGACCATTCAATAGAAAAAAATAAGGTGGCATTAACTAATTTTTCCCATCATTTAAATGCACTAACAACTAATTATAGAATGAGTGGGGAAGCAATCATTAGGGATCTTTATCAAAATAAATCTCCGATTAAGATTAAACCTAGAATTAGTTTCATTTCTGCCAGTCTATTATTTCGGCCATTTTATGCATTTTGTTTTTGGATGGCACCAAAAATTGTAAAGCAAAAAATATTTTTAGACTCCATTATTTTTGGTTTATTTATTTTATTGTGGCCACTTTACTTAATCATACTGGGCAGCTTGCTTCATTTAATCCTTAACTTTATTTAGCCCCATTAAGGTTAACATCCAATTTGGTAAAGGTTTATGCTGACCACGTTTTTTTAAATCTAAATACCACCCAAACTTTTTCAAAATTGGAACTTTATGGGTTTCAACCATCTCAATTAAGGTTCCATCTGGATCTTCTACATATGCAAATCTGCCGCCAGATTCACCCATATCAAAAGTATCTCCACTGTCTACTGTTAGTGAATAGTTATATTTATTCAGATTTCCTTTTAATCGTTCCAGATTTGGCACATCAAAACAGAGGTGTATAAAACCTAAATCACCCCAAAATCTATTTTCAAACAACTTTACTGGCGTTCTATCTAGGCTTTGAATTAACTCAATTTGAACATCCCCTAAAAGTTTGCTAAATGGAGCTGTGTTCGGATTTTTAAACAGCAACAATACCCGCCTAAACCTTTGATTTTGATAAGCTTCTCCTAAATCATCAAATGTACCCGTTACATCATATACAATTTCGTTTATACCAATACCATTTTGATAAAAAGCGATAGAAATATCCATATTGCTAACACCTATTACAGCTCCACAAAACCCACCTTTCATAAAAATATTATTCTTAAACCAAGAATGATCAGAAACAACTTGGTAGGTATTATCATCCTCGTCTTTCAGCCAAAATGAATCCTTACCTTGAGGGTCTTTACTAATTGGAGAACATGCTTGATTTCTCATGATCCCATCATGAGCTTGCTGGTGATTATTTGTCTTTAGCTTTACGGCATTAATACCCAAGTCTCCCCACTGCATGATTGGCCCCTTTGCTCCCAAGCGACTTGTAAATTGCCATATTTCTGCTCCCCCACCCCCATTCATATTCATAGCAAGTATTGCCCTCCTGCTTTGCACCTCGCCACCTGTATATTGGGTCATTAATGGCGCCACAGCTTCATCATCAAAAATTTGAACATCTATGCCAAAAGTTTTCCTTAACCACTTAAATTTCGCAGGAGAATCACTGCATCCAATTCCTACTTGTTGTATTCCAGAAATATATCCCATTTTTATGCTAACTTTAATTTTTTCACTAATTTTATGAACAAAGATGGCCAAAATTTTCTGAGTATTATCAATATCATTTCTTTTTGAACCACATATACTTTTCGTTTATTTTTTATAATCCCAGCTATAATTTTAGAGGCACATACATCAGCAGGAATTCCGTTTATCTGACCCTCGTCCATTTTTTGATGAGCAGTTCCATCAGCTTTGAGCGCAGCGCTTGAAATATTTGTTTGAACCCTTCCAGGTGATACAATCGTAAAATGAATATTTTCGCGAGTATTCTCTAACATCCAAGATTCAAAAAATCCTTCTAAGGCGTGTTTAGAAGCAGAATATGCACTACGCTGTGGAAAACCAAAAGTACCTACCACCGAACTAATTAAAACAATATTTGCATGCGCAGACTGACAAAGTAAAGGCCATAATTGTTTGGTCAAACTAACCTGCCCAAAAAAATTAAGTTCCATAATTCGTCTATCAACCAATAGACTAGTTTCCTCTGCTTGGGAACGCTGACTAATGCCTGCGTTGTTAATTAACACATCTATGCTTTTATATTTAAGCTTTAAAGCATTAGAAAAACTTACAATGGCATCATCATTGGATACATCTAGTTCAAATATCTCACAAGTAGCTCCTTTTTCAAGACATTCAGACTGCACTAAAGCCAAATTCTCGGTATTTCTGGAAGCCAAAATCAGTTGTACATTTTTGCCCGCAATCGTGATTGCTAATGCCTTTCCAATACCTGAAGATGCTCCTGTTATTAATACTGTTTTATGATGAAAATACTTCATTAATTTAGATTCAAACATTGGCAAAATACATTTTTACGAGTAATTTTAATAGGGTTTACAATTTGTTTATTAAATATTAAAACAAATGTAATTGTGTAGGTAATAATTTAAAGGATAACCTATGAAATGGGGTAACACCAAACTCTTTAATGGCTGCTCTGTGAGCTTGTGTTGGATAACCCATATTTTTATCCCAAGCATAAGCCGGAAATTTTAGATGTAACTCCTTCATGTAATCATCTCGATATGTTTTGGCCAAAATAGATGCAGCAGCTATGGCCTGAAACCTAGCATCACCCTTAATCTCACACTGATGCTTGATTCCTTCATAAGGAATAAATCTATTTCCATCTATTAATAATAATTCTGGCTTGATGGATAACTTTGAAATGGCTTTATGCATGGCTAAAAATGACGACTTCAAAATATTAAATGTATCAATCTCAACATTATTTAATGCTGCAACAGCAAAAGCCAAAGAACTTTCTTCAATTTCTGGACGCAACTTATATCTCATTGCATCAGAAAGCTTTTTTGAGTCATCAAGCCCTTTTATTCGTTTCTTGGGGTTTAAAATAACTGCAGCAGCAAAAACCGGACCTGCTAAACAACCTCTACCGGCCTCATCACAACCAGCTTCTATTACTAACTTTTGAGAAAATTGTATTAATGCCATTAAAAAAGTTTAGTCTTAAAATATTTTTAAAAAATTTATGATGAAAGTTTCCACGAATCAATAAATTTACCGCCATAATGCCAAACAAGGCTGATGAAAAAAACCTTTATTAGCAATTTTATATTGCTCATGTCTGTCAACCTATTAATAAAACCCTTTTGGATTCTGGGTATTGATAGAGGCGTGCAGAATGCGGTAGGTTATGAACAATATGGCATTTACAGCAATTTATTTGCATTTTCAATGCTATTTATCACCTTACTGGATCTGGGTATAAACAGTTACACATCCTCAAACATTGCCAAGGATCCGCAAAAATTAAAAGATGAATTTATCGCATTAACCGGATTTAAATTAGGTTCAAGCATCCTATACCTAGCTTTAACTTTGGTTCTAGGCATTGCTAATGGTTATCCTGCCGATCGCATTCAATTATTGTGGGTTTTTGGCCTGAACCAAATCTTAAGTTATTTCTACACCTATTTTAGAAGCATTGTGGGAGGCATGCAACTATTTAAAACAGATGCTTTTCTGTCTGTAGTAGATAGATTACTGATGATTATTTTATGTGCAAGTATGCTGTGGTTTGGAATTTTGGAGATGAGTATTAGTAGATTTATTTGGGCACAAACCATCGCTTATTCTAGCGCCGTTATCATTTCTTTCATGGTTATAAAACCACATCTAATGGGCCTTAATTATGCTATCAATTGGCTGGCATTTAAAAAAATAATCTTCAGCATGCTGCCCTATGCGCTGCTTTCTTTGCTCATGACATTTTATACAAGATTAGATGTAGTGCTTATCCCAAAAATATTAGTTGATGGAGATGTTCAAAATGGTATTTACGCATCTGCTTATCGTTTATTAGAAGCTGCCAATATGATGGCGGCATTAGTGGCCATGCTACTATTGCCTATGTTTTCTAAAATGATTGCCAATAAAATTGATTTAAAACCCCTGGTTCAATTTAGCACTGGATTACTATTAATCCCTTCTTTTACCTTTTGTTTAATTGCCTTTTTCTATCAAGAACCAATCATCATGCTGTTGAATTCACAGAGTACAGGCTATGCTGCCTCAATTTTTGGAATGGTTATCCTTTGTTTTTTTCCATTGTGTACCATGTATATTTATGGAACCTTGTTAACTGCAAATGGCAATTTTAAAATTCTGAATATACTTGCTGGCATTGCTTTATTGATGAATCTTGGATTAAATATTTGGCTTATTCCTATTTACAAAGCCTATGGCGCTGCTATAGCTGCACTGTGTACCCAGAGTTTTATTGGGTTCAGTAATTTTTATATTGGGAAATTTGAACTAAAAATAGTTTTCGAAAGACGCTTTATTCAAAACTTTATAATTTCCATCTTAACAATCTGTATTAGCATGTATGTCAACTATATGCTTAAATTGCTTTGGTGGCAATCAAGCATTTGTTTGGGAATTATTACCATTGCATTAATGTTTTCTTTAAAAATCATAGATTTACAGAGAGCAATTACCCTAATAAAGTCTAATTCAACTGAAAAAAGCGGTATGTAAGCTAATTTTTATATTTTTGCACCACTGTTATGAATAAGAAAAAAAAACAATATTACTTTGAACTCATTGATGTTTTTCACTTCATTATCAAATGGAGAAAAAAGTTAATCATTATTTGTAGTGTATCAGCGCTGCTTTCTATAATAATTTCTAGCCCTTGGATTATTAAACCTAAATACAAATCCACAGCAGTTTTTTACCCCTCTATGAATAACTCTATCTCATCTGCCTTGCTTACAGATAGTAGAGTAAAGCAAAAAGATCCATTAGAATTTGGGGAACAGGTTGCAGCGCAGCAATATGTTCAAATATTAGAATCAGATTATTTAAAGGGAAAAGTAATACAGCGTTACAATTTACTAGAAAATTATAAAATTGATCCAACTGATCCGGAAAAGAACTACAAGCTGGGTAAAAAATATGACAAAAATATCAGTGTAAAGAAAACACCTTATGCCTCTATTGAAATTAGTGTGTTAGACGAAAATCCAGAGGTGGCAGCTGAGCTTGCCAATGGGATCGTTATGATACTTGATAGTGTTAAAACAGAGGTTCAAAGAAAACTTGCTTTACAAGCATTATATATTATTGAAACTGAATATAAACGCAAAGAAGAAGAGATTAATACCATCAAAACTCGCATGCAAGAGCTGGGAGCCAAAGGAGTGTATAACGTGGAAGAACAAGCCAAGGCAATTACTGAAATTATTGGAAAGGTTGGTATTAATGAAAACATTCGTAAGCAGCAAAATAACCTGGCCACTTTTGGAGCCGAATCTCAATCTTTAACTAGCACCTTAGAGTTGCAAGTTGAACAGATGAATGAATTAAAAAAGAAATTAGACCAAGCAAAAATAGATGTTGAAGGAAATTTAAGTAATGTATTCATATTACAAAATGCCTCACCTGCCGAGCGTAAATCATATCCACTTCGCTCCTTAATAGTTATTGGTTCTATTCTAGGTTCTTTCATACTAGCATGCATCGTATTATTATTTGTTGAAAAATTTAGTCAACAAAAGCACCATTTAATCTCTTAGTATCTTTGGATTTAGCAGTTAAAAAGAAGTGGCTCTATGGGTCTGGATTGCTTTTTATCCTGCTCAATACCATAGGAATTGCCTTTGAATTCTATTGGACACCTGTTTTACCTGCTTTAGCAATATTGTTTCTGCTGGCATTATTGAAATTAGATTTACTCATTATCATATTGGTATTTTTAGTTCCACTCTCCATAAACATAGAAGATGTGGTACTTGGCATGGGCTTATCTCTGCCAGCAGAACCACTTATTATAGGTATTTTTCTATTGGTAATATACAAATTCACCATAGATGGAACCTATGATTTTGAGGTATTCAGACATCCAATTACCATCGCTATTCTTATAAATATGGCTTGGATTCTTATCACATCCATTACAAGTATGGAGAAAGTAGTGAGTTTTAAATTTTTCCTCAGCAGGTCTTGGTTTTTGGTTGTGTTTTACTTTTTAGCAGTTGTTTTGTTCAAACGCATGGATGCCATTAAAAATTACCTGTGGGCATACATGATTCCGCTGGCTTTTGTCATTATCTTCACACTGATTAAACATAGTAACGACGATTTCTCTCAAATATCATCTTTTGAGGTAATGGCCCCATTTTATATTGCTCATGGAATTTACGCTGCCGCCATAGCCTTTTTTATTCCTCTTTTATTTTTATGGGCCGTATTGGGCTTTAGGCTGAACCTAAACTTCTCTAGCGTATTGGCCTCTATTGGCTTTTTAGGATTATTTACAATAGGATTAATTTTGAGTTATACCAGAGCAGGCTGGATAAGTTTAGTAGCTGCCCTCCTATTTGGCATTGCCATGCTTTTACGACTTCGCTTATGGCACATGTTAAGTATTTTGGGTATTATTACTTTTATGGTAATTGCTAATTTTGATGATATATTTTTTCAATTGTATCAAAATAAACAAAATTCATCTGAAGGCATTGAAAAACACTTAGAATCTGTTTCCAATGTAAGAAATGACGTTTCTAATTTGGAACGAGTAAACCGTTGGGCGGCTGCCATTAATATGGTTCAAGCTAAACCAATTGTGGGTTTTGGACCCGGAGCCTATTCATTTACATATGCTCCTTATCAAGATCCGGAATTTAAAACGCCCATTACTACTGCTTTTGGCGATCAAGGGCACGCACATTCAGAATATTTAAATCCGCTTTCAGAGAGTGGATGGATTGGTTTGATTAGTTTTCTGGCTATTATTTATTTTGTTTTTCAACGAGGATTATTTTTGGTATACAAGGGAAGAAACATCGAAATAAAACTCATGAGTGCAGCCATTTTACTAGGCTTAGTTACCTACCTTTCACATGGTTTGTTAAATAGCTATAGTGAGCAAGATAAAATTGCCGTATTATTTTGGGGTTTTATTGCCATGATCACTGCGCTAGATTTATACCATCAAAAGAAACAGGAAACAGATGATTTAGCAGATTGATTAAGATTTTCTATTAATACTCAATCGTAAACTAACCATATTGCTCATCCCTATTAACCCTTGATTAAATGCATTACCTAATGCATAATCTATTGATAAATTTTTGAGTTGAATCCCTAATCCTAAACTCGGCATACCATTTAGAGATTTATTACCGTTAAAATCTATTACTCGCTGCAAAGTACCATAACCACCTCTCAAATAAATCAATTCATTATATCCTATTTCAATGCCAATTCTTGGATCAAGATTTATGTACTTACTAGATATCAATACATTTCTTTGTCCATCTGTGCTTAGGTCTAAATTTAGCTCCGGACAAACACTGAATTTTGATTGCTTCAGTTGAAATTTTCTTGCCATTCCAAATGTAAAACGAGGTAAGGTTAACTCCAATCCACCCTTGGGAATAGCATTTCCACTAGCCTGCAATTGTTTTTTATCATCATCAGACATTTGAAAAGACCATGCATTGAAGGTGGTTGTAACATCTCTTCCAACGAATGCAAATTGCCAATCATTTCTTTTGTATGCTGCAGATAAATCTATCCCAAATCCCCATGCGCCTCCAAAATCTCCAACCACACGCCTAATAATTTTAACATTCGCACCTAAATCTAAACCCTCAATTTTGGTTTGCGTAGCATAGGAACCCATAAATGCATAATCTACTGCCGAAAAACTTCTAATTAAAGAATGATTAATTTGACCGTCTTGCATCAAATATAAAGTATTAGGTATCCCATCTACCCCTAGCCTAATTAAACTAATTGCAGCAGCTGACTTATCACTTAATTTAAATGCCACACTACCAAATTCATGATTAGCAATTCCAGCAAATTGTTCATTATGCATGGCTGAAATTTGAATATTATCTTTAAGTTGAGCTAAACCAGCAGCATTCCAATAGCTTGCGGTAACATCTTTGGTGCTTGCAATCACAGATCCAGCCATTCCGGCAGCTCTTGCTCCAACACCAATATTTAAAAACTCATTACTATATTTTAAAACTTGCGCATAACTAGCTTGTTTTAAACAGAATAATAGAGAGATGAATAAATATTTTCTCATTAATTAAATACCTCTTTTAATTGAAACAATACGCTTTGAACATTTTTAAAATCATTATTTTCTAACTCCCAAACACATTCTTGCAAAACAATCTTATTTGAAAGAGATAATTCTGGCAAACCTGCTTTTTTGATAATTCTACTTAACGAAAATGCAAATATGTTATTATCTGGATAGTTTTTAATATACGCTGCGCTACGAAAATGGTGAAAAATATGCAGAAATTTTTCAATATCTTGATGCGGGTGTAAAATTACAAAATCTTTAAGTCTTGCGAGACTAATAGCGCTTAATTCTTGATAAAAATGCTCGGCAACCATGGGTTGATGGTTTACAATGATCCTATCTAATAACATTTCAAAGAGTACATGCCCCATAAACCATCGGCGATTTACTTCTCCTTCAAAAGGAGCGTCTTTTAAAATCTCCGTGCAAACCTGACTACCCCACTTAAAAAAATGAGAGGAATGAAATTGCTTGTCTGCCATATAATGTTGCAAGCATCCTTGAGCTAATGGCATAAAACTTAGATATTCATCCTTATTTAATTTACCTGGAACTTTTACAAACCCGCGAGATATATCAGGTAAAATCAATCCTAAGCTATACATTGGATCTTCATCTTTTTGATGAACATAAAAATGAGACAGGTAATTCATTGACGCTGCGAGTATACAAAATTCTTTTGAAGAGATTAGTTTCCAAAATCCTATTTTCGCAACATGACAAATTTTGTGGAAGAAATGAAATGGCGAGGCATGCTTCATGATATGATGCCTGGTACCGAAGAACAATTAGCTAAAGAAATAACAGCTGGATATATTGGGTTTGACCCAACGGCAGATAGTTTGCATGTTGGACATTTAACTCAAATTATGACCCTCATTCATTTTCAGAAGGCTGGCCATAAACCATATGTTTTGGTTGGTGGAGCTACTGGCATGGTTGGAGACCCGAGTGGAAAATCTGCAGAGAGGAATCTATTATCAGAGGAAGTTTTATTTCATAATGTATCTTGCATTGAAAAGCAATTAAGCAAATTCCTAAATTTTAAGGATGGAGCCAATGCAGCAGTTATGGTAAATAATTACGATTGGTTCAAAGGCATTAGCTTTTTAGATTTTATTAGAGATGTGGGCAAACATATAACTGTCAATTATATGATGGCCAAAGACTCAGTAAAAAAACGATTAGAAGGTGATTCGGGAATGAGTTTTACAGAGTTTTCATATCAATTGGTTCAGGGATTTGATTTTTATTACTTGTGGAAAGAACACCAATGCAAGATTCAAATGGGTGGTAGTGACCAATGGGGCAATATTGTTACAGGTACTGAATTAATTAGAAGGAAATCTCAAGGGGAGGCCTTTGCTATTACAACCCAACTCATAAAAAAATCAGATGGTACCAAGTTTGGCAAAACTGAAAGTGGGGCAATTTGGCTTGATCCCAAACGAACATCACCCTATAAATTCTACCAATTTTGGCTCAATGCAAGTGATGAAGACGCTGCAATTTGGGTAAAAATATTCACCTTATTAAATAAAGATGAAATAGAGAACTTAGAAAAACAACATGCAGAAGCGCCTCATTTAAGAGTTTTACAAAAAGAATTAGCAAAACAAATTACATGTAAGGTTCACGATGAGGAGTCTTATGAAACAGCACTAGCTGCCAGCAATATCTTATTTGGAAACGCAACACAAGATTCATTTGCCTCCCTAGATGAAGAAACTTTTTTAGCAGTTTTTGAGGGGGTTCCAACGTTTCACATTCACCAGAGTGATTTAGAATCAGGAGTTAATATTATAGATTTGTTAAGCGAAAAAAGTTCAGTATTTCCATCCAAAGGAGAAGCAAGAAAAATGCTTCAAGGAGGCGGACTAAGTCTTAATAAACAGAAAATTGAAGACTTAAATCTTTTAGTTCAAACAGCAAATCTAATAAACCAAAAATACCTCATCATACAAAAAGGAAAGAAAAATTACTTCTTATTTGTTGTTGCTTAAAATGATTAAACATGAGAACCATTTCACCTAAAGACCTTCCCTTAGCAGAATTTCATAATGCCCTGCTAACTGCCATTGCTCCCAGACCCATTTGTTTTGCGAGCACCATAGATGCTGAAGGAAATCCAAATTTAAGCCCTTTTAGTTTTTTCAATGTATTTGGTTCGAACCCAACTCGCTTCATTTTCTCACCGGCAAGAAGGGTGCGCGATAATACCATTAAACATACCCTGGAAAATGCGATAGCAACGAAGGAAGTCGTGATTAATGTTGTAAATTATGCCATGGTCCAGCAAATGAGTTTAGCTAGTTGCGAGTACCCAAAAGGAGTAAACGAATTTGAAAAAGCTGGCTTTACTCCCCTAGCCTCTTTAAAAGTAAAACCGTTTAGAGTAAAGGAGAGCCCGGTTCAATTTGAATGTAAGGTAGTGGATATCATAGAAACCGGTAAAGAAGGTGGTGCAGGAAACTTAATTATTGCAGAAATGGTTCTGATGCATATTTCTCCAGATATTTTAACCGCAGATGGAAAGATAGATCAACATAAAATTGATTTGGTAGGCAGATTAGGCAGTGATTGGTATGTTCGTGCTAGTGGAAATGCTCTTTTTGAAGTAGCTAAACCAGCAAAAAATCTTGGAATTGGATTTGATCATTTACCTGTACAAATAAAAAACAGCAAAATATTAACTGGAAATAGCCTGGGAATGCTTGCAAATGTAGAGCAATTACCCGATGCAGATAGTATTGCCATATACAAACACATGAATAAAGATCTTGGGGTTTTGTTAAATAAAAACATTAGTTCTGAACAAAAAGCTACAGAACTTCACTTGCTGGCACAAAACTTATTACAAAAAGGAATGATTTTGGAAGCATGGAAAGTGCTGCTATCTGAATAAGTGTCTAAAAAATGCGTCTTCTTTTTAGGAAAAAAATCTAAAAAAAGATACACTATTCTTTATAAATCTGAAAATAATTGGCAATTAATTGAATTATTCATCTGATTATCATTAAATATTTTAATAATTACATTGAAAAACTGGTTTGGCAACAAATTAGATATAAATGAATTATCTAAAATCATTTTACTTGATAAAAAGAAAACCCAATCTACTTGCCATAGATTGGGTTTTTTTTTGAATTAATTTTAATCAGATCATATAAATTATCCCAACATGGAGACAACACTCATTAAAAACATTCAAATGGTATGCAGTAATAACATTAAGTTAACTGACATACTTATTAAAAATGGGATCATTGAAAAAATAGGAACTGGGATTATTGAAACTGGCGCACTTGAAATAGATGGAACCGGAAAATATGTATTCCCCGGGGCAATTGATGGTCAAGTTCATTTTAGGGAACCCGGACTTACCCATAAAGGCAGCTTGTACACGGAAAGCAAAGCAGCAATAGCTGGTGGGGTAACTTCCTTCATTGATATGCCAAATACTTTACCCAATGTTTTATCTATTGAGATTTTAAATGAAAAGTATCGCCTAGCTGCAGCGCACTCATTGGCCAATTTCGGGTTCTTCTTAGGTGTTAATGCAGACAACCTAGACCAAGTTTTACAAAGCGATACTAGCACTTTACTCGGAGTATCTGACGATGGGTTGTATTTTACTAAAAAAGGAAACTTATTGGCAGATAGCCCAGAAATAATGGAGAAATTATTCGCAAATTGTAAATCTATTATTGCCATTCACTCAGAAAAAGAGGAAATCATTGAAGCAAACGAAAAACACTATAAAGAAAAATTTGGAGAGCATGTGCCTGTGGAATTTCACCCAAAAATTAGAAGTGAGCAGGCATGTTTTGAAGCTACAAAAAGAGCTATAGCAATCGCAAATAAGCATGGGGCAAGATTGCATATTTTACATTTGAGTACTGAATTAGAAACTCAGTTATTTAGAAATGACATTCCATTAATAGAAAAGAATATAACTACAGAAGTTTCAGTGCATCATTTATGGTTTTCTGATAAAGATTATGAAAAGCTGGGTACACTTATTAAATGGAATCCTGCCATAAAAACAGAACGGGATCAAAAGGGATTATTAAGGGCACTCATAGAAGATAAAATTGATTTAATTACAACAGATCACGCGCCACATTTACTGGAAGAAAAACAAAAACCATACTTCCAATCTATGTCTGGTGCCCCAATTGTTCAACACTCCGTAAACATAATGTTAGAATTTTACAAGCAAGGACTTATTTCTTTAGAAAAAATTGCAGAAAAAATGTGTCATAACCCGGCAATTCTCTATCAAATTGATCGAAGAGGATTTATTAAGGAGGGCTACTATGCAGATTTATTTATTGCAGATTTGAACCAATCATGGATTGTTTCTAAAGATAACATTCTTTATAAATGTGCTTGGTCTCCGCTCGAAGGCACTAGGTTTCAATCACAGATAACGCACACCTTTGTAAATGGTAATTTGGTCTATCAAGATGGTAATTTTAATGAACAATACAGAGGAATAGCCCTAAAGAAAAGAAGTTAATTCGCCAAACATGTTTCAAAACAGAAAAATAATTATAGCTACTAAACATAAAAAAGAGCAAGTAATTGGGCCAATCATTGAAAAAGAACTAGGAGTAAGATATTTTACAGATGAATCATTTGATACAGATTACTTAGGAACCTTTACGGGTGAAATAGAGCGAATACTTGATCCAATTGCTTGTGTCAGGGAAAAATGCATGGAAGGAATGCGTCTGCATCAATGTGAGCTGGGAATTGCTAGTGAAGGGTCATTTGGACCCCACCCACAAGTTTTTTTTGTAAACGCCAACGAAGAAATTTTAATCCTGATTGATAAAAAAAATAATTTAGAAATAATCGCCAGAGAAATTAGTACGGAAACTAATTTTAATAGCATGGAAATTAATACAGAGAAAGATCTTATTACTTTTGCCAAGGCGGCAAATTTCCCAAGTCATGCCATTATTTTAAGAAAATCGAAAAGCGAGCGCATAGATGTTTTCAAAGGAATACACGACTTAGATGAGTTAATTAAAAGATTCAATTACTTACATAAAAAATATCAAACAGTTTGGGCAGAAACCGACATGAGAGCTATGCACAATCCAATGAGAATGAAAGTGATAGAAAAAGCCACCCTCCAACTCATTCAGAAAATAAAATCAAGCTGTTTAAACTGCCAAACACCAGGATTCTCTGTTGTAAAAACAAAAAAAGGGCTTAAGTGTAACTTATGTGGTTCGCCTACAAACTCTTTACTAAGTATTATTTGGGGATGTGCTAAGTGTTCTTTTGAAAAAGAAGAATTCTACCCAAATCAAAAAACAAGTGAAGATCCCATGTATTGCGAATATTGCAATCCATAAAAACACTTAACTGAATCATAACATGACACACTTAACATTAGCACTAGACTGGACTCCAAACATCAATCACATTGGATTCTTTGTTGCAAAAGAATTAGGATTTTATGAGAAAAAGGGTATTCAACTAAATATAGCTGACCCTACACAAGACAATTATCAAACAACACCTGCAAAAAAATTAGAGAATAATGAGGCTGATTTTGCAATTTGTCCGTTCGAATCTATTATTAGTTTAAACAATAAAATAAGAAAGGTAGATGCGATT
The DNA here is from genome assembly GCA_947459415.1 of Bacteroidota bacterium. Lineage (GTDB taxonomy): Bacteria > Bacteroidota > Bacteroidia > UKL13-3 > UKL13-3 > B1. Next base: position 568 of record CANHDN010000041.1, on the reverse strand, counting down.
GCCGTATTTGCAATTTTACAAGAAGACCTTAGTAGTATTGCTAGTCTTAAAAGTGCTCATATAAATAGTCCAAAAAATTTAGATGGTAAAATTTACGCATCCTATCAAGCCAGATATGAAGATGAAATAGTTAAATGCATGATAAAAAATGATCAAGGCAGCGGAAATATTCAAATTACCTATCCAGAAAAGCTTGGCATTTGGAATACCTTGTTAACCGGAGAAGCAGATTCAACATGGATTTTTGATAATTGGGAAGGGATAGAAGCAAAAGGTAAAAATATTGATTTAAGTACCTTTAAAATGAAAGATTACAATATACCATATGGCTATTCACCTGTTGTAATTTGTAAAAAAGAAAAACTAAACAGCAATATTCAGATATACAAAGACTTTATTGAGGCTAGCAAAAATGGGTTTTTACATGTAAAAGAAAACCTCAAACAATCTGCAGAGATACTTACAAATTATCTTACTGATAGAGATCGAGAAAACATATCTGTTATGCAATCAATTACATGCACCTATCCGTATTTTGGCAGCCCAGAAATCTGCGGGAAAATGGATA
>CANHDN010000040.1 GCA_947459415.1 Bacteroidota bacterium | reverse complement strand
GATAAATAAAGTGAAACTATTTCAAGAATGGAAAGTAAAATTAAATACAATAAAAATGGCTTAGATAATTTATCTCTTAGCTGTTGATATTTAAAAAAACCAATTATTACTGGAATTAATGGCTCAAATATTACTATATTATGTAAGTAATGCATTAAGAATTTAAATTGTTGGTAGAACCACAAATTGGAGGACAAGCTTTGCCGTGCTCTAAAATTACTCCACTTACTATATCATTTTCATTGGCCTCCGCACCAACGATTACCAAACGTTGAACATTGTTTTCATCCAATCCATAGTAAATCCTAATTCCCACACAACCAGATTGGTCTAAAACAGATTCAAGAGAAGCTTTACTAAAATACTCCCCTTTAACATAACTAGAACCTGGTGCTTGAGCATCTCTGTAGTTTTGCGTTAATAAAGCTGCATCTTCATAGCTTATTTCATTGTCTTCTGTACCTGTAAACATGTTATTGATTTTTGTGAATACAATTTTAAAACCAATTAAAATGGAATTCAACTAGAAACTGAAAAATAAAAAGAAATAAAACAAAACACAAAACTTGCTGATTTTATAACACTTACAATACTATTTTAATGGTTTTATATTAATCTAATTAAGAAATAGTATTAACTGTAACATTTCCAATCAAAGCCAAGTTATTTGTAAACAAAGGGATTGGATGCTTATTTTCTGGGCAGGAAGTACAATTTACAGATTGCCCCCAATAAGTTGTTGTAAACTTCCATAACAGTTAAAAATGAAGCAAATGCCAGCAGGAGTTCATTTATAAATAATTCGGTGCTGTTTGGGTTAATGGTTTTGAGTTTTTTGCCCAGCGTATCTGTCCAGTTGTTTGGTTCAGCCCAAAGTGTAAAAAAAACGGATAGATAAATAAACAAAAAAGCCCCGAAAAATTCGGAGCTTTTTTAATTATCTAAAAAGAGCCAAAGGCCAATAGCCAATAGCTAAAAGCTTTCTTAAAGAACGTTAATCTCTTTAAGCACTGTATTCATTGCTCTTACCGCATCTGCACTCTTATTAAAAGTAGCTTGCTCATCAGCAGTTAATTTGTAATCTACGATAGTTTCCCAACCATTTTTACCAATGGTAACGGGTACACCTAAACAGATATCACTCTGACCATATTCGCCTTCTAACGAAACGCAGCAAGGCATTACACGCTTTTGGTCGCGAACGATGCTTTCTACCAATAAAGCAGAAGCAGCACCTGGCGCGTACCAAGCAGAAGTACCTAATAATTTGGTTAAAGTAGCACCACCCACCATGGTAGCATCCGAAATTTCTTTTAATTGCTCTGCGCTTAATCTTTCAGAAACCGGTACACCATTTAAAGTAGCTAAGCGGGTTAATGGAATCATGGTAGTATCTCCATGACCACCAATTACCGTTCCTTGAATATCGGCAGTAGCTTGGTTCAAGGCTAAGCCTAAATAACCTTTAAAACGTGCGCTATCTAATAAACCACCCATACCAATGACGCGATTTTTTGGTAAGCCAGTTGCTTTAAGTGCTAAATATGTCATGGTATCCATTGGGTTAGAAACAACCACAATAATGGCATTAGGAGAATGTTTTAATACGTTTTCTGCCACTGATTTTACGATGTTGGCGTTGGTTCCAATTAATTCCTCACGTGTCATGCCTGGTTTGCGTGGAATACCCGAAGTAATAACTACTACATCAGAGTTAGCTGTTTTGCTATAATCGTTGGTTGTGCCTGTAATGCGAGTTTTGGTTCCCAACAAAGAAGTGGTTTGATAAATATCAAGCGCTTTACCTTCGGCAAAACCTTCTTTTACATCTAATAAAACTACCTCATCGGCTAGTTCGCGAAATGCGATTACATCGGCAGTGGTTGCGCCTACAGCACCAGCACCAATAACAGAAACTTTAGTCATTTTAATTAATTTTAAATGTTGATTTAATGCAGCAAATGTAAGTAGTATCCTTGCCACTACAAAGTAATTTTGAAGTCAATTTGAATCTATCGAATAGGTCACTTAATTCAGTATGCAGCATTGAATTATTTTACTTAGCATAAATATTTTACATTTGCCTAGGTTCAAACCGAAAAAATATGTTAGATAAATTTGGTATTGCAAAGCGCATTGCGCAAGAATTGAGAGATGGATATTATGTAAATTTGGGGATAGGAATTCCAACCTTGGTGGCTAACTATGTACCTGCAGGCATAGAGGTAATTTTACAATCCGAAAACGGATTATTAGGAATTGGTCCCTTTCCATACCTAGAGGAAGTAGATGCAGATTTAATTAATGCCGGTAAGCAAACGGTAACTACCACCAAAGGCTCCAGCTTTTTTGATTCGGCCATGAGTTTTGGGATGATACGCAGTGGTAGGGTAGACCTTACGGTTTTAGGTGCCATGGAAGTGGCCGATAATGGTGATATTGCCAATTGGAAAATACCGGGTAAAATGGTAAAAGGCATGGGTGGCGCCATGGATTTGGTTGCCTCGGCCAAAAATATTATTGTAGCTATGCAGCATGTTAATAAAGCTGGCGAATCTAAATTATTGAGCAAATGTACTTTGCCCATTACAGGTTTGGGCTGCGTAAAAAAAGTGGTAACAGAGCTAGGGGTGTTTGATATTGGTCAAGAAGGCTTTATTTTATTAGAAAGAGCGCCTGGCGTTTCGGTAGATTATATTAAAGAAAAAACAATTGGTAGATTAGTGGTTGCAGGCGAAATACCAGAAATGGTCTTATAGCTTTTTGAACCTAAATGAGATGGAATGGATTCAACGCAATGGTTTTCCCAAGGGTAAATTGGGTCAGCAATTAGAAACACTTTATGAAATAAGGTTAAACGGATTGGAACATCTGCTTGAGCCTCTGAAAAATAAGGTTTAAGCCAATTTTAATATAAGAAAATATCTGGCACAAACTTTGTTTTTTAGCGAAATAAATTAAATTCGCCACGTGATGAGAATAATCTTAATAATACTTGCAGTAGTTTGTTTTTCTGATATGGAAGCCTTTGCTCAAAAAAGGGTAGGAGGTAAAATGTTAAAAGGGTATGATGTCATTTATCCTTTTAAAAATGGTCGGGCCAAAGTGGTTAAAAACGGAAAAATGGGCTTCATAGATATGCAAGGCGAAGAGGTTATAAAACCCGAATTTGACCAAGTTTATCCTTTCGAAAAAGGTTTGGCAAGGGTAGAAAATGTTGGACTTCTTGGTTTAATCAACGAACAAGGTGAAATACTTTTAGATCCCATCTACGATTATATTGGCACCAATAAAGAAGGCTTGGTTATCTTAACCAGAAAAGGTAAAAAAGGCCTCGTAAAAATAACGGGTACTTCACCAGAAAACGTAGAATATTTGGTAGATGTAAGAGATTAGGTTCAGCCAGAAATTTACTGAATACTTAAGCCTAAATCTATATAATCAAAAATATCTTGCGGAATTTCTTCTCCTTTTTTCTCTGCACGTAAATGCCCAAGGCGCACAATAATGGTATGAAGCGCAGGAATACAAAATACGTACTGCCCTTTTATACCGCGGGCATAGATAATTTCTAAATTTTTGTGTTTTAATAACCACCATTGATATCCATATTGTGTATTGGGTTTGCCTTCTTTGGTTACAGTTGGGGTTAATTGAATGCTCTGAGCCATGTATGCGCTATCAATTAATTGTTCTCCATTCCATTTGCCGTATTGCAACATGAGTTTTCCAAATTTAGCAAAATCTCTTGCCGTTGCGTAATAACAACAACTTACTTTTTCCATGCCATTTTCTTGGTCTAAACTCCAATAGGCATTGCTTTCTGCACCCATTTTTTGCCATAATTCGCTGGCATAATCACTTACTTTTTTGGGCTTAATTACCTCTGCCAAGATCATACCTAGCAATTGGGTATCGCCACCTTTATACTCAAAAACCTTTCCGGGCTCATTTATTTTTGGCGCATTATAAACCGTGGCATTCACATCATTTCCATAATAGGCTTTGGCGGGCCAACCAAACATGCTACCATAGCTTTCTTTAAAATCTAAACCAGAGCTCATGCTTAATAAATGTTTGATGGTAACGGCGTCGTATGGTGCTTGTTTAAAATCGGCTAAATAATTGCCAATGGGTTCATCTAAATTTCTAATTAGCCCTTCTCTTAATGCCTTGCCAATTAACAAAGCAGTAAAACTTTTTGCCATCGAAAACGAGTTGCTTACCCTATCTTTATCATAGCCATCAAAATAGTTTTCATAGAGCAAGCTATCGTTTTTAATGACCACCAATGCGGTAGTTTTATAACTAATGGCTTTGTTGAGCAGCTCATTATTTATTTGGGTCGATCCAAAACTTGCAGAAACAGGCCATGCTTGCGGATTTCCAATGCTAATTTGTCGGGTTGGAAAATCATTCAACTCATCAATCTGTGGTCCCATTTGTCCGCGAAAAATGGTCATTGCCAACGTGCGGTAAATATGCTGGTTGCCACTTAATTTTATAATTACGGCTGAACCAATAAGGATGAAAAATAGGGTCAATAAAAATTTACGCATGTTCGAAGATAAGATTATAATTCAAAAAAAAATCCCGTGGCAAAGCCACAGGATTTTTTTTATAAAGGCCAAGGTCCAATAGCCAAAGGCTAATAGCCTCTTAGTAATCCATTCCACCCATTCCACCTGGCATTCCGCCTGGCATTGGAGCTGGGTTATTTTCTTTTTCTTCTGCTAAAATACACTCAGTTGTTAAAATCATGGCAGCAACTGAAGCAGCATTTTGTAAGGCAACCCTACTTACTTTAGTAGGATCTATTACACCTGCAGCAATTAGGTTTTCGTATACTTCGGTGCGGGCATTGTAACCAAAATCTGCTTTACCTTCACGAACCTTATTTACAACTACGCTACCTTCGCCACCAGCATTGGCAACAATCTGACGCAATGGTTCTTCAATGGCACGTTTAATAATGGCAATACCGGTAGTTTCGTCTTCGTTGGCACCTTTTAATTTTTCTAAGGCATCAATGGTTCTGATGTAAGCCACACCACCACCTGCAACAATACCTTCTTCTACAGCAGCACGGGTAGCATGTAAAGCATCGTCTACACGGTCTTTCTTCTCTTTCATTTCAACTTCAGAAGCAGCACCAATGTATAAAACAGCCACACCACCAGCTAATTTAGCCAAACGCTCTTGCAATTTTTCTTTGTCATAGTCTGAAGTAGTGTTTTCTATTTGAGCTTTAATTTGATTTACCCTGCCGGTAATATCTTCTTTGGAACCAGCACCGTTGATAATGGTAGTATTATCTTTATCGATGGTTATTTTCTCTGCTTTACCTAAGTAAGTTAAATCAGCATTTTCTAATTTAAATCCGCGTTCTTCGCTAATCACAGTACCGCCAGTTAAGATAGCAATATCTTCCAACATTGCTTTTCTTCTATCGCCAAAACCTGGTGCTTTTACAGCAGCAATTTTTAAAGAACCACGAATCTTATTTACCACCAAAGTCGCTAAGGCTTCACCTTCTACATCTTCAGCAATAATTAACAATGGCTTACCTGTTTGAACCACTTGCTCTAAGATAGGTAACAATTCTTTCATGTTACTTACTTTCTTATCGTAAATTAAAATGAAAGGTGCATCCATATCTACTTCCATTTTATCTGCATTGGTTACAAAATAAGGAGATAGATAACCACGATCAAACTGCATACCTTCCACTGTTTTTACTTCAGTTTCTGTACCCTTTGCTTCTTCTACCGTAATTACACCCTCTTTGCCAACTTTGGCCATAGCATCGGCAATTAATTTACCAATTACTTCGTCGTTGTTAGCAGAAATAGTAGCAACTTGCTGAATTTTGTTATTATCATCACCTACTTGCTGCGATTGACCTTTTAAGTTTTCAACTACGGCTTCAACCGCCTTGTCTATACCACGTTTTAAATCCATTGGGTTAGCACCTGCAGCTACATTTTTTAAACCTGCAGTAACAATTGCCTGAGCCAAAACGGTTGCAGTAGTAGTTCCGTCTCCAGCAATATCTGCGGTTTTAGAAGCTACTTCTTTCACCATTTGAGCGCCCATGTTTTCAATTGGGTCTTTTAATTCGATTTCTTTAGCAACTGAAACACCATCTTTGGTTACAGAAGGTGAACCAAATTTTTTGTCGATTACTACATTACGTCCTTTAGGTCCTAAAGTAACCTTAACGGCATTTGCCAAAGCATCTACACCACGTTTTAATCCGTCGCGGGCATCTACACTGTATGATATTTTCTTACTCATAATTGTTAAATAAATTTTTGTTTGGTTTTAAATTAAATAGTGGCAAAAATGTCACTTTCACGCATAATTAGGTAATCATTACCATCTACGCTAATTTCTGTTCCGGCGTATTTTCCGTAAAGTACGGTGTCGCCAACTTTTACCGCAGGTTTGTTACCTTTTTCATCAACCTCGCTAACAGAAATAACTGTTCCTCTCTGAGGCTTTTCCTTTGCGGTGTCTGGGATAATAATTCCTGAAGCAGTTTTTTCTTCTGCTGGTGCAGCCTGAACAATCACTCTGTTCTGGGTACCTGCAATTGGTTTTAATGTTACTGACATATACTTTTTAATTTTTGTGTTTTAATGAACAATCCAACTTATCCAAAGCTATGCCAAGCAGAAAATGCTGACAGTTTTTCATCTTTTCATGTTGGATGTATAGAAAAAATGGCAAAGCAAAGCCAAAAATGAATAAATTGCAGACTAATAGACAACCGAAATTAGGATTAGTTTGACTAGTTAATGAAGCAATAAAGCATGTTGTATAATGAATCAAATATCATTAAGGGTTGTTTGAATGGTGATAGGGCCAGCCAAAAAGCACTTTATGAGCATTTTGTTGCAAAAATGCTAGGTGTTTGTATGCGTTATGCAAAAGATAGGGCAGAGGCCGAAGACATGGTTCAAGAAGGTTTTTTAAAAGTATTTCAAGGTATCTCTAAATTTAAATTCGAAGGTAGTTTTGAAGGTTGGGTGCGCAGAATCATGGTGTTTAATGCAATCAATCACTATAAACATCGAAGTAGAAAATTTCAAGAAGATTTGGATCAAGAAAATTTTGACGCCCCCTTTCACGACGAAATATTAGAGAAAATTTCTGCCAAAGAAATTGTAGCACTTATTCAACACATGCCAGAAGGATATCGGGTAATTTTTAATTTGTATGCCATAGAAGGCTATACACATAAAGAAATTGCTGAAAAGTTAAACATAGCCATTGGTACTAGTAAGTCGCAGTATTCTCGCGCTAAGCAATACATGCAAGGTTTATTGGCCAAACATTATCAGATTTTAAATGAACCCTTTGAAGAAGCCAAATAATTTTGAAGAGCAATTGAAAAAGCAATTGGATGCCTCCGAGTGGAAGCCTTCTGATGCTTTGTGGGGTAAAATTGAGCAGCACATTCAGGCAAATTCTTTTGAACCACAGTTGCAAGAAAAGCTAAGTGATTATGTGGTGCAACCCAGTGATGAAGTATGGGGGAAAGTAGCATCTCAATTACCAGAATCGAGAAAAAAATATAGGCTCCTGTGGTTTGGTGGGATGCTTTTACTTATTTTATTTTCATTTGGTTTGGGTTACTTTAATAAACAAGTTAGTTTGGAAGAAAAAATAATCCCTCAACTAAATTCAGAATATACTTCTGAGCTTACATTGTCTACAACTAAGGGTAGAAAAAGTAAATCTAAAATGCCTGGCAAAAAGCTTAATGATATTGAAAAAAACAAAATGTTAAGCCAGGAATTGGTTCAGCCCGTATTATTAAATAAGAAAAAAATAAATAGCTCACATCAGGGAAATTCTGCCAATTCAAATGCCTTTATTCCGATTGAAAATAAGGCAAACAAAATAGTTGAAACAAAGAAAGCTCTTGTTGTAATGCCAGCATCTTCAATAATAGAGCGTAAACCATCTTTATTAGATAGTAATAATCAGCAGGAGCCGCTTAATCTAAGGCCAGAAGTTAATGTAGTTGCCGCAATTGCTCCCAATAAGGAGGTGAAATTACCTTTGCCCGAACCCAAAGAGATTATATCTTCTAATTCAATATTGCCACCTATTTCTGATAGTACAGCGGGAGAAAAGGTGTTTAGGGGCGAAACATATATGGAGCCAGAAGAGAGCTTCACTCAATTTTCTATTACTGTGGTGGGTGGTGTGCATTTGTCTGAGATGTTTTTAACTAAACCGGCTAGCAATAGGTATCAGTTAGATCAATCGTATGCCTTGCGGAATGAGATTGAACAACCTGCTTTAGATTTTTCTGGTGCGTTTTTATTTGATTATCATTTTGGTAAATCTTGGATGCTTTCTGCTGGTGTTGGAATAACTTCTTTTTCACAAAGAATTAATTTTAATGTGATTACCGCCAATCAATCCAATCCAAATAGGGTTCAGCCAGTTAATCTATATACTCATGCAACAGATTCTATCATTGTTGGTGAGGGCAATTCATTGGAGAGTAAATATAGTTTTACAGAAATTCCAATTCAACTCAGCTACTTATTTAAATCGGATCGGAAAGTTCAATTTGCCTTAACAGCTGGATTGAGTTATGGAAGATTAAATTTAGTGAACGCTTATTTGACAGACCCCAATTGTATAGGTCTACTTTTGGCAGATGATAAGGATGCCTTTCCCAAGTTTAAGGATGTGTTTTTTGCAAGCTTTTCGCCTAGTTTGTCTGTACGCATGAATAGCAGTGCAAGCATTGGTCTCATGCCTCAGTTTAAAATGGCATTACATAGCATGGTTGATAATCCAGATTGGATTCAACAAAGACCAGCCTTAGTGGGTTTAAATGTGTATTTACGCAAACGGTTTTAATAGATTCATGACAATAAAAAAAGCCTGTTTCATTTGCAGAAACAGGCTTTTTTTGTTTAAAATATTTTGATTACTGTGCTGGTGCATCTCCAGCCTGAGCAGGCGCTTGCTCGTTTTGAGCAGGGGCTGTTTGAGCTGGTTGAGGAGCCATTGGTGCTGCAGGTACGGTTTGCTCATCAATAGAATTTTTAATTCTAGACTCGGTAGCTACATCTACTCCGTTTGTAGTTGGACGGAAGAAGTTTGAAAGCAAAGACAGGGAAACTAGGGCAATTGCCATAATCCAAGTGGCTTTCTCAACTAAATCTGTGCTTCGTTTAGCTCCCACAATTTGGCTTGGAGCAACAAAATTGGCGGCAATGCCACCTTTAGGGTTTTGAATCAAAACCAATAACGTAAGCAACAAACAAGCTACTACGATTAAAATTAAAACTACTGTTAACATATTCTTATTCTATATTATGTGCTGATTTTATTTGTTCTATCAGGGCTGCGAAATAAGTAAATTTATCGGGATAATGCAACCCTAATTTTTCATACATGGTGATTGCTTTCTTATAAAGGCCTTGTTTAGTATAAATTTTAGCTAGGGTTTCGCTCACAATCTCTTCACTTTCCTCAGCACTTTGTTTGGCCATGTTTACAGGGCTGTAAAATTCGCTTTTAGGGCGCGCAATGCTTGGGTTCTCTCTAATAAATTTATCAAGAATAGATTCAACTATTTCAGGATCTCGGGCAATTTTTGGTGGGGCTAAGTCTGCAATTTTTGGCTTAACCTGCTCATTATCTGTATTTTTACTGATAATTGTAGGCTCCTTATTGAGTTCCACAAAAGGCTCTGTCCAGCTGATAGGCTGAGTGCTTTGTTGGTTTTCGAATACCGAACCAAAAGACAAATCAAACAAAGATTCATTATAGCTTACCTGAAGATACAGTGGAGCCAAATACTCATTTACTTCATAGTCTGCTAAACTGTTTAAAGCAGAATTTACGCTTGTTTGCTTAATTTCTTGGCTAAGTTCAATTTGTTGATGTAATGGATTATCAATGGCATGGATATGCTGTGTTAATTCAAATTTGGCCTGTTCTGCCAATTTATCTTTCAATTGATTGACAAATGTTAAATCTTCCTCAATTGCTAATGGTATTGGATCAATGATATTGGTCTCAATCTCTTCTGAAATAGGCTCCAGTGAATCCTTTTGGCTAATCCAATCTAAAAATGTGCTATTTTCCGGCTGATTATTTTCAGTATGTTCTTCAATATCTGCATGCGACAGCTCAATTGCTGGCTCCAAAATCTGCTCCTCTACAGCTGGAATACCAATTTGATTAAGGGTATGCGAATCCTCTGAAATAGGTTCAACTTCAACTTCAATTTCTGGAGTTACATGGATGCGTGGTTTTGGTTTTGGAATAAATTTTTCAAACTTACCACTCGGCTTTATGAGTTTTTCGTTCTCATAAATTATCCCAGCATCTTTTGTGGACTCAACTTTTTCCTCATTGGAATGGGGCTCTACTAACTCTTCTTGAATTTCATTGAATTCTTCTACAATGGTTTCAATGACTGGCTCAATCATGGGTTCCGCAATTGGCTCTTCAAGCACTTCTGAGATCGGTTCAATGATTGGTTCAACAATTTCTTCTACCATTGGTTCAGCAATTGGTTCAATGATCGCTTCTACAATTTCTTCTACAATTGGTTCAGCAATTATTTCTGAAACAGTTTCAGTCTGCGTATCTGGCGCTACATTGTTTTTCTCCTCAATTGAGTGTTCAACCCACTCAACCTGAGTCTCTGAATGGATAACTGCTTCAATCTCAAGGTTGTTGATTTGAATGCTTTCTATTGGATGTGTTTGCCAATTTGTATTATCTGTTTCTAAGGGTAAATCATGCACCAAATTATATAGGACAGACCTATTGCCTGCTTGCAAAGCTGCTTGTTTAAGCTGCTTATCATATTCATAATGATTGGTGTTGTGAAAGGCTTTAACCAATAGGTTTTGAGCCACAGCAAAATAGGGGAATTCTTTTATTAATTCCTTTAGATTGTCTATGTCCTTTTCTCCAATTTCTTTAGGAGATTTAACCAATGATGTAAAGTCGTATTTATTCAAATCTACAAATTTGTTGAGCAATATAATTAAAAATTGCAGCTATGTCAACGTATCCTTATTACAAGGAAGGTTTTAAGGCATAAATTTTATTAATTACCAGTTTATAAATGCTTTATTGAAAATATCTTGTACCATGCCATCGCAAATTTTACTAATTAAATCTTGTTCAATGGTGGCAAAATTGAGTTGAGAATCAAAGTCTGTAAAGTTGCTGAAAGTTTGTGTAAATGACTTGTCTTCCTCTAATTTGTTGTCGCAAGTAATTTCGACTGTTAGGGTCAGTCTGCTCAGTGCATTCGCCTGATTTCCTTGAATTGCAATGGGTGCAGTAACATAGGCAGTTATTTTACCACTAAAATGCAAATCGCCAATTTCATTTGTTAATTTTAATGGTGTTTCATTAATAAATTTTGTCTTGATTCTTTCTGTAAGCGTTTGACTTAAAGTTGGAGCAACGATGCTGGCGCTATTTACAATATAGGCTACACTAAAGGTTTTAGCATCTGGGTGTATGGATGCGCCGCTTTGAGTATAAACACCGCAGCTAGAAAAAGATAAAACTGCGAAGATTAAGCAAACATAATTTATTTTTCGAATGAGATTCATACCTGTCAAAAGTACAATTTAAATTGTAATTAATTGGAGCCTACAAACAAAAAAAAGGAGCTTAGATTGAACTAAGCTCCTTTTTTGGAAGATGGTTATGCTTTTGCTTTTTTAGCTTCAACAGTATTTTTTAGCCATTCAAAAGTTACAGATTTAGGTCTTTCAATAGGTAAGCCTAATGCCCTATCCCACATTAATGAAGCCATTACACCTAAAGCTCTGCTAACACCAAATAATACGGTGAAAAAATCATATTCGTTTAAGCCATAATGCAATAATAATGCTCCTGAGTGTGCATCTACATTTGGCCAAGGATTTTTAATTTTACCTGTGCCTTCTAAAATAGGAGGTGCTACCTCATAGATGTTCCAAACAATATTTACCAATTCATCTTCTGGCATATAAGTTTTAGCAAATTCTTGCTGAGCAATAAAACGAGGGTCTGTTTTTCTTAACACAGCATGGCCATATCCTGGAACTACTTTGCCATTTTTTAAGGTTTGGTGAATGTATGCTGCAATTTGTTCTTTACTTGGTGCATTACCAATTTCGTTGCGCATTTCAAAAATCCAACGAATAACTTCTTGATTTGCTAATCCGTGTAATGGTCCTGCAAGGCCATTCATGGCTGCTGCAAAAGATAAGTATGGGTCGCTAAGGGCCGATCCAACTAAATGTGTTGTATGGGCAGATACGTTTCCACCTTCATGATCTGCATGAATGGTAAGGTATAAACGCATTAATTTATAGAATTCAACTTGGTCATATCCAAGCATGTGTGCAAAGTTTCCTGCCCAATCTAATTCTGGTTTTGCAGGAATGTGTACATTGTCTTTATAGGTTCTTCTATAAATGTATGCAGCCACATATGGTAAACGCGCTAATAAATTACAAACATCTTCATAAGTTGGATCCCAATAATCTTTTTTATTGATACCATCTCTGTATGCCTTTGCAAAAACAGAATCTGTTTGCATAGCCATAATACCAATACTAAACTGAGTCATTGGGTGTGTTGAAATGGGAAGAGCATCTATGGCTGCATAAACGTGTGCTGGAACTTCTGCTCGTGCAGCCCAATTTGCTTGTATTTCAAGTACATCTTCGTAGGTAGGCAATTCACCTAATAGCATTAAATAAAACAATCCTTCAGGCAGGGGTTCTGTGCCACCTGGAACTTTCGGTAATTTTTGTCTTAATTCTGGAATAGAATATCCCCTAAAGCGAATTCCTTCATTTGAGTCTAATAAAGAAGTTTCAGTGAGCAAGCCTATAATACCTTTTTGTCCTGCATACACGTCTTCTACTGTAAACTCTCCTAAGGGTATTTGTCCGTTTTCTTTAACAAATTGTTTAATTTCTGCCGATAGCGGTAATGCTTTTTCAATAAACTTTTCCTTTAATGTGCCCATTTTGTTTTGTGATCTTTGATGTGAAATAATAACCCCGCTAAATTACTATTTGTTTGAGTATTTAAACAAATAGTTTTAAAAAATGAAGAAAATATTATTTTTACCCAGCATACAAATCCATGAAATTTAAATACATCATTGTCATATTGTCAATTTTGCTTTTGCAAAGTTTTACAGCTTTGGGACAAAATCTACTCATTCGTGGAGTTGTTTTGGATGAACATACCTTCAAACCACTTGTGGGTACTTCCATTGTATTGGATAAAAAGTTCAATACACTAACAGATTCTGCTGGTTTCTTTTCCTTTAAAGTAGCGCCAGGAAAGCATCAAATTAAGGTAAGTAGAATTGGGTATAAAAATTTTAATCAAGATTTTGAGGAATGGTTGTCGGGTAAAAAAGAATTCCAGGTGATGCTTGAACCATTTGTGAATCAATTGGGTCAGTTGGTAGTTTCTGGTTCTAGAGGCGCTAAGGAAGTTGCCAGAGAGGTGAGTACTGTTAATATTATTCAGCCTTATTTAATTGCTAATTCTAATGCTACAGATTTGTCTGAGGTGCTTAATAAAGTACCCGGAGTGATGGTGGTAGATGGTCAGGTAACCATTAGAGGAGGCGTAGGGTTTAGTTATAATACAGGAAGTAGGGTTGCAGTTTTATTAGATGATATGCCCTTATTAGGAGCAGATTTAGCAGATGTTCGTTGGACATTTTTACCCATTGAATCTGCCGAGCAAATTGAGGTGATTAAAGGTTCTGCTTCTGTATTATATGGTTCTTCGGCACTCAATGGAACCGTAAATGTGAGAACAGGCTGGGGCAGCAAAAAGCCGCAAACAAAATTGCAGTTTTACCAAGGCGTGCTAGACAATCCGCGCAGAAGGGAAATGATTTGGTGGTCCCCTTCTACGCAGCCATCCAATGCTGGTATGTTTTATAGCCACAAGCAAAGTTGGGGTAAATTTGATTTGGTATTGGCCGGAAACTTAAACAGTTCACATAGTCACCTTCAATTTAATGATGCTTTTCGTGCCAGAAATTATTTAAAAACCAGGTATCGGGTCAGTAAAAATTTTAATTTTGGATTAAACGTTAATTCAATGATTGAAAAGGCAGGACGTTTTTTTATTTGGCAGGATGCAGATTCTGGAGCTTTGAAACCATTCGATAATTACGTGGTAGACGATTTTTATCGCATTATATCTTTTGATCCGCATGCAGAGCTAAGTTTGGGTAAAACTGTTCAAACCTTTAAAATGCGCATGTATCAAATAAAACGATTTGTAGACAGGGATTTATTTCCTAAAGATAATGATGCCATTGCTAATTTATATGCATTTGATTACAACTTGAAAGCACCTTTAATGAAGGGCTTAGATTTAACAGCTGGAACCTATTTAACATCTTTATGGGCAGTTGGTAATGTATACAAGGGAGAGTTTGCAGGTTTTAGTGCAGCAGGCTTTTCTCAATTAGATTATAGATATAAGCGATGGAGTTTTGTTTTTGGCGGACGATATGAGGTAAATGGTTTGGGTGATTTCCAAGATCAAACCGGTTTTTTAAAAAGAATAGGAGCCAATTATCAATGTTCAGAAAAAACATTTATTCGAGCCAATTATTCTGAAGGTTATCGGTTTCCTACCATTGGAGAAAAATATGTGGAAGATAAAGCCGCAGATTTAAGAATATTTCCTAATCCCAATTTAGTATCTGAAAAAGGCTGGACAGCTGAAATTGGCATTCAGAAGGGATTTAAAGTGGGAAATTTTACCGGCGCTCTCGATTTTGCAATTTTTAATCAAGAATTTGATAGTATGATTGAGTTTAGGTTTGGTCAGTGGCTATCTTCTGTAGATTATCCAAATGTGCCAATTTTTCAACGAATTGGTTTTAAGGCAGCAAATATTGGGCAAACGAGAACAGCCGGATTTGAACTTACACTTACCGGAGAAGGTAGAATTGGTGATGTGCTCATCAGAACCCTAGGAGGATTTACTTATTCTATGCCAGTTAGTATCACAGATGATCCTCGTATGAAGGATTGGGGTTATTATACCAATGCTTTTTTTGATAATATGGGTGGCTTAGATAGCGCAACATATTATGCTGCGCTTCTGCCTTATAGAAATAGAACCACTGCAAAATGGGATATTGAGGCTGGTTGGAAAAAAATAATGCTTGGTTATGCTTTTAATTATTTTAGCACCTACGAAAAAATAGATCCATTCTTTTTGGTTTTTACACCCACCATAAAATCGTTTTTTGATCGGGCGGGTTCGGCCAATTTAATTCATAATGTGCGGGTCTCCTATCAGCTTACTGAGCAAAGTAGATTAGCATTTTTAATTAATAATCTGAGTAATCAAGAATATGCCATGCGCCCTACTAAAATAGATGCCATGCGCAGTTATAATCTCCAATTGCGGGTAATGTTCTAAGAATTTTGCTTCTTTGCAGCATGAAAAACCGCTCACCCATATTTGTTCTATTTGTTACTATTTTTATTGATTTATTGGGCTTTGGCCTCATTATCCCCATATTGCCGATTTTTGCTTTGGAGCTGGAGGCAAGCTCACTGCAAATTGGAATTATTGCAGGTTTATATTCTTTAATGAACTTTATTTTCGCTCCTTTTTGGGGAACTCTCAGTGATAAAATTGGCAGGCGCCCTGTGATGCTCATTAGCATATTTATTACCATGTTGGCCTATGTATTCTTTGCCTTTACCCATAGTTTATGGTTTTTAATTGTGTCTAGAATTTTTGCAGGTATTGGTTCGGCTAATATTTCTGCTGCGCAAGCTTATATTTCAGATATCACAGAGCCTAAAGATCGGGCAAAAAACATGGGTTTGATTGGTGCAGCTTTTGGTTTAGGGTTTATATTTGGTCCGCCGGTTGGTGGGTTTCTTAAAAGTATGAGTGGTGCAGGTAGTGTTACGCTAGTAGGATATTTTGCTGCCTCTCTTTGTGCCTTTAATTGGCTATTGGCATATGCATTTTTACCTGAATCTATGACAGAAAAACAAGCACATAAAAAGTTTAGATTGAAGCCAATTTCTGATTTATTGGTAGAGCTTAAAAAACCAGTTATCAGAGAATTGTTTATCGTAAATTTTTTATTTATCACCTCTTTTGCCATGATGCAAGTTACTTTAGCAATTTTATGGATTGAACATTATTTGTTGAATGAGAAACAGGTAGGTTTTGTGTTTATGTTTATGGGGCTTTCATCTGCTATTGTGCAGGGTGGTTTGGTTGGTGTGCTCAACAAAAGGTTTGGTGAAAAGCAATTATTGATGATGGGTGCTGTTTCTATGGCAATTGGGCTTATGAGTATTCCGTTTGTGCCAGTAGATTATTTTTTGGTACAATTAATAAGTATCATTTTTATCGCATTTGCCAATGGTTGCATTACTCCGGCCATTTCATCTTTGATTTCTCAAACAGCAGGTAAGTTTGAACAAGGGCAGGTATTAGGAATGAATCAATCTTTTGGTAGTCTGGCCAGGGTAATAGGACCCATACTAGGGGGTGTGCTATACGATCTACATTTTGGCTTGCCATATGTTGGCGGGGCATGTATTATGGTTTTAACTTATTTTTTTGTGAAGATACTCGTGTTTCAAAAGTTGAAAGTAGCAGTTTAAAAACAATACAAGCGTGTGGAGTATTATATATATTATTGAACCTAGAAATTGTGTAAAATGAATTTAAAAAATATTGGAATTGTGTTGGGTGTTTTGTTGGTTTTGTTAATACCTAAGTTTTTTTGTAATGATAAAAAAGAATCGGGAGCCCCAAGCAAAGGGTCTAATAATAAAATGCCTATACAAGTAAGCGTGCAATTGGTTCGACCCGAATTTGTTAGTCCAAATTATAAAGTAAGCGGAACCTTAGAAGCCAATGAAAAGGTAGATTTATATTGTGAAACGGCAGGTTTGGTGAAAGCAATTTATTTTACAGAAGGAACAAGGGTTGCCAAAGGAGAATTGCTACTTAAACTAAATGATGCCGAATTGCAGGCTCAACTTAAAAAGGCATTTGCAAATAAAAAATTACGCGATGAGAATGTTACTCGCAATATAATTTTATTAAAGAAAGAAGCCATTGCGCAAGCTGATTATGATCTGGCATTAACCGAGAAACAATCTATTGATGCCGATATAGAATTGTTGAAAGAGCAAATTAGGAAAACTGAGTTAAGAGCTCCTTTTGCCGGAACCATTGGTTTAAGAAGTATCAGTGTTGGGGCATTTGTACAACCCAATACACTCATAGCTACTTTGCAAGATGATTTATTACTTAAAGTTGCATTTTCTATCCCTGAGAAATATTCCTCACTCGTAAAGATTGGAGATAGCATCAGTTTTGAAGTTACTGGGTCTGATAAAAAATTTAATGCCAAAATTTATGCCCGCGATGCTTCTATTAGTTCTGCCACTAGAAGTATTTTTATGAAAGCCCTTTGCAAGAATAAAAATGCCTTATTAATGCCGGGTTTATTTGCTAATGTCTCTTTGAAATTGAGCCCTAGTAAACCTAGTTTTATGATACCAACTCAATCTCTAGTGCCTGTTTTAAAAGGGCAAAAAGTATTTGTGATGCAGGGTGATTCTGCTATAGAAAAAATGGTAAAAACCGGATTTAGAAATGAAAATAAAATTGAAATCACAGATGGATTAAAGGAGGGGGATTTACTCATAGTGGATGGCATCATGTATATGAAAAATGGCGTGAAAGTTAAAGTAAACAAATCTAAATAATATGAGCATTGCCAGTATTGCCATTCGTCGTCCGGTTTTAGCCATCGTTTGTTCTATTCTCATTATTCTATTTGGAGGGATTTCATATCATTTTCTTGGTGTTAGAGAATATCCTAGTATAGATCCTCCCATCATTACGGTTCGCACTAATTATACCGGGGCAAATCCAGATATTATTGAATCTCAAATTACAGAGCCCTTAGAAAAAGCGGTAAATGGAATTGCTGGGATCAGATCTATTAGTTCTTCCAGCAATCAAGGTAGCAG
>CANHDN010000039.1 GCA_947459415.1 Bacteroidota bacterium | reverse complement strand
CAGCGAATGGGTGGAAGACTATAATCTGCACAGGCCCCACAAAGCCCTCGGTTATGCCTCACCCATCGTGTTCAGAGAACAACAAAAACAGATGACGGAAAACTTAAAAAGTTAACTTTTGAATGGCACGAAAAATAGGGAAGCTGACAGTATGAAAGAATAAAGAATTTTGAAAGGTCTGAAAATATAAAATCTTTCTTTTACAAAACATTCTAAAACGCAAAAACCCACCAATTGGTGGGTCATTTACTTATTAAGTTAAAAGTATGCTAGTGACTTACTCCCTTACTAAATAAAACATTAGTAAATGTCTTGATTAAGATTTCAATATCCAATAAGAAGGATTTTCTTGCTAAATACTCTTTTTCTAATGCAACCTTTGCCTCGATTGTAATTTCATCACGACCGTTTATTTGCGCCCAACCAGTAATGCCTGGCTTAAGTTTATCAACTCCATAAGCTACGCGCAAGGTCATTAAATCGTCTTGATTGTATAAAGCCGGACGAGGGCCAACAAAAACCATTTCTCCTTTGATGATGTTGATGAGGTTAGGTAATTCGTCTAAACTCAATTTCCGCAACACACCTCCTATTCGCAATAAATAGGAAGCGGGGTTTTCTAATAAATGTGTCGCGACATTCGGCGTATTCTTCTTCATGCTTCTGAACTTGAAGATGTAGAAGAAGGTGTAATCTATACCTACTCGTTTTTGTTTGAAGAATATGGGTGATCCATCCTCTATAAATATAGCTAGAGCCACAGCTAGAAAGATTGGTGACAATATTAAAAACACGATCAGGGCGAATAAACGGTTAAGCATTATCAGCAAAAGATTTAAATGTTCTAATTAAGCCGTCTTTAGACGAAACTGGCAAAGACTTACCTAGGGCAGATTTGATTTTTACATTACTTACTACATAACTCTCAGTAAGTTTTTGTAGACGCTCAGAATCTAGAGGTAATTTTAAGAAATCACCCACACGAGCTAATAACTTAATAAGATTCTGACTCATATTCAATATCGTCGCATTTTTTCCCTTTAATTCTGCAATAATATTAATTACTTCATTTGTAGATAAAGGAACATCATCAGCTACATTATACACTCCAGATGGGATATCCTCTCTTTCTATTAATTCCTTAATTATGAAGCAAAGGTTTTCAATAGAGAGGTAAGAACGTGAGTTTTCAAATAAACCTAATGGCCAAGGCAAGCCTTTAGAAACTAAACTGTATAAAAGATTAAGGTTCCCTTTATTCCCTGGGCCATGAATCATACAAGGACGTAATATATAAACTCTTTTACCCTCTGGAATTGTCTGAGAAAGAATATACTGTTCAGCTAATAATTTACTCTTTCCGTAGTGAGTGATTGGATTAGGTGTGACATCCTCCGTCAATTCACCATCAACTTCATCCGCTACAGATTTAACAGAGCTTAGAGTAATGAATACTTTTGCTTTTGAATTTAAGAAAGCATTAAAAATCTCTTTAGTTAATTCAGTGTTTACTTTGTAATATTCATCAGAAGATGAAACTTTTTTTAGATCGTGGGCTTTACCAGCTAGATGAATAACAACCTGCTCTTCAAATTCAATTGAAGTGTTTCTTGTAGCTTTTACAATTTTCTTTGAATCCCTGAAAAACTCAATTATATTTTTACCAACAAAGCCTGAAGCACCTGTTAAATAAATACTCATAAATAGTGCACTATTGATTCTGCCATTACTTTATTGATTTTACTGCGTCTAAATTTATCTACAAATTCATGGCGATCAATAATTGATTTCGACTTGCTATTTTTTAAATACTCTGCTAATTGAATGGCATCACATGGATCAAAAACAAAGCTATGTGTAACTTCTTTTTTAATAAAATCTGCAGAAAAACCAGCAACACCAGCAACAATAGGCTTATTAAATGTAGCTAGTTCGAAAATCTTTGAAGGTAACACTTTTCTAAATGCCGGATAGTCATTTAAATGAAGAAAAAGAAAATCTGATTTATCATAATAAGACTGAAGTTCATCTCTACTTACAGGATTGTTCAAAATAACATTTGTTAGACCTCGGCTATTTATCTCTGCTTGCAGCTGTTTTTTCGCTCCTCCGTCTCCAATAATTAAAAATTTAAACTCCTTCCCAAGTAATTGTGCCGCTTGAGGAATTATCCTATGCAAACCCTGTCCTTCACCAATATTACCGGCATACATAATTAATTTATATGCATTTGAGATTTCGCGTGATTGATTTGACTTATTCCCAGAAATAAATTCCTCATCAATTCCATTTGAGAAATAGGAATACTTCGGTGATTTAAATCTATGAAAGTATTCTTTAAACCCGCCAGAAATAAGATTTATATGTTTTGCATAATTAAATGTTTTAGCTTCTATAATTTTCAAAAGTGGTAAGATTAAAATCTTTACCAACTTGGATTTAAAAACATCATTCATTGTATCGACAAATATGTCTCTTATATCTAAATACAATGGAGCCCTACATTTTTTAGCAAGTTTATATCCTAAATAAGCCGTAAATAATCGACTGGATGAAGCAAAAACTAAATCTGCATTCTTTGATTGATTTAATTTCCAAACGGAATTGTAAAAATGCCTAAATGCAAATACTTGATCTAACATCCCACTTTTATGAGCTGGAAGCGCAATCCGATGAATCCTTAAATTATCAACTTCCTCATATTCTTGTGCACCTACGTCAAACGTACTATATCTATTAGGTAGTGTGGTATAGACATCCAATACTACATTTTTACCTAGCGTTTGCTTTGCTAATTCAATTGCTAGAGGAGAATTGCGGAATGATCCAGCGCATAAGTCAGGTTTAAAATAGAATGATAAATATACAATTCTCTTCATCAAATAATTTGAAATTTAACTTTGATAATTTGGGGGCTTTTGCCTGTTATTTGAATACACTTGTTTGTAATGCTAGATCCAAAGTTATCATGATAAGTGGACTCACAAATTACAGCATCATGTAATGATTCCAAACTTAATTTTGCTATTACATCACCATTCTTACTAAACAGAAATTCTTTCTCTACTTTTGAAATTTTGACATCTGGTTGAATAAAATATCTTGAAACTACTTGATTCCCTGATCCAGTTATGTGATCATTAATTTCTAACGATGTATTTGAATATATAAATTCTCTTTTGTGAATTGGAGAAGTCAATATTCTCTTGTATCCATCGTGACTTGCACTAAAACTCATTAAGCTATCCTTAGAATAGTTTATATTTATATCAAAAGGAACCGCTCTATTTGCAACCCTAAAACCTGACCAAACTTCTGATGAATCTTGATTATCAATCTGAACTGTTGAGTGAGCAGATGTTCCTCTTTGCCGAAGCCTTTCTTTCGTATTACCGTAAACACTTGTCCCCGAGTTGACGATAACTCTATGTCCATTAATTGCTAGCTCAAAAGATAAAGTATCAGCATGTGCATGGCCTGGTAAATAATCGGGGCCTACCTTTCCAATGTCAGCAATTAAATGAATACCATTATTCTTATATACAACAAACCCACTTGATTTATGGTAACTAAATTTCGGAATATCTAGATTTGGCAATATGATTCCTAATTCAGAGGCATAATTAACCAGCTTACTGAATGTAGGAGCAATTCCATTGGCACAATCATTGAAATGGGCTAATTCCTCATTATTGTAAATCATTGTTTGCAACCATTGCATCCCTTTTACAAACTTTTCTCTTATTACTTCTTTGGGGAAATTAGAAGGTAATTGATCGGATATACTTATTAAATCTAAAAGGTCCTCCATCGCTAAGGAATGGTACATTGGACTTAACTCAAAATGCCCTCCATCTTCTAAAAATTGTTCATTTAGCTCTTCGTTTAAAATAGATATCGCCGTTTTATAAATGCGCGTTTCTTCATTTAATTTAAAAAAGGCAAACGCATACAATAAAGCCTTAGCATTAATAAATAAATGATTCCCTAGTAAATGATATTCCGGTCTTGATTCAAGACATCTAATTTGATTCCAAAGGCTAATCTTTGCCCGTTCAGATAATAGATTTGTTTTCCAATGCCACTTTATCCAATTAATTATTCGCAGCGAAGCGGGGTATGGCTCCCAGCCAGTTCCTATTCCAAAGGGATTATTGTCTATCCAATTATCTATTAATTGGGTTTGAGATGTTAAATGCCTTTCATCTGAATTATTTTGAAGTAAATATTCAAAATAGTGTAAATTGTATCTCCATAGTTTTGAAATTCTTGGATTATCCCAACCGGTTTCAACAATATTATTTAATTCACTAAGAAATGTAAAAGACTGATAATCTACTGTAATACCATCTCGGGGTATAAAGAAGTCTTTTTGTTTACAAAATAGTGTTGGGGGGCATTTTTTTTGTTGAGCAATTAACCTAGGTAATAGGTAAATTATTCTCCAATAAATCTGCTTAAATTTTAAATATTTTACTGTGTTATACAGCCGTACTAATTTATTTAGCAAGATTAAGCTTAGTTAATATTTCAACAATTCTTTCGGCTGTTTTGCCATCCCATAATTCAGGAATGCTCCCTTTTTTCCAATTGCCAGAAAACAATTTTTCCATTGCTGGTTTAATTGCATTGGGATCAGTTCCAATCAATTCATTACTACCAATTTCAACAGTTTCTGGTCTTTCGGTATTATTACGAAGAGTCATGCAGGGAATTCCCATAACAGTTGTTTCTTCCGTTATACCTCCTGAATCAGTAATTACAGCTAATGAATTTTCAACTAAATAATTAAATTCTAAATAGCCTAAAGGATCTATCGTATGAAGACGGCTATGTTGAATTCCTAACCCATGTAATATTTTAGCAGTTCTAGGGTGTACTGGAAAAATTAATGGAAGATTGTTAGAGTTCTCTACAATTTCATTCATCAGTGACTTTAATTTCTCTTCCTCATCTACATTCCCTGGTCTATGTAAAGTCATTACTATATACCCTTTTTCTGAAAGCTTTAATTCTTCCCAAATTTTAGGCTGCTGAAATCGAGAACGATGTTTTACAAGTGTATCAATCATTGTGTTCCCTACCCAGAATATAGACGTATTTGGAATACCATTTCTTTTCAAATTCTCTCCTGCTTCAGGTGTAGTAGTGAAAAAATAATTAGAAATGGAATCGGTAACTAGACGATTTATTTCTTCAGGCATGGTCCAATCACCTGATCTAATTCCTGCCTCCACATGTGCTACAGGAACATGTTGTTTTTGTGCTACAATCGAGCAAGCCATTGTTGAGGTTACATCGCCCACAACGAGACACAAATCAGATTTACGTTCAAGTAATAACTTTTCATAGCCAATCATAATTGACGCTGTTTGCTCTGCCTGAGTACCTCCACCTGCACCAAGATTTACATCAGGCTGCGGAATCCCCAATTGCTCGAAGAAGCTATCGGACATATTTTTATCATAGTGTTGGCCAGTATGAATAAGACGAAAACTTATATCTTCTCCATCCTTTTGGGCTTTTTTGATTGCATCAATAATAGGCGCAATTTTCATAAAATTGGGACGAGCACCCGCAATTAAATCTATTTTCAATTTATTGACTTTAAAATTTGCAATTAAAGATTGACCCAAGCACCTGTTTTTAGGCTTTCAATTGCCGCAAAACTAGCTAAAGTTGTATTTACTAATTCACTTATCGGAATAATAGATTCCCCACCACTCCGTAGGGATTCAATCAAAAGGTTAAATTGATTTTGATGCCCTTTATCTTGACCTGATGAAGCAGAATTAAAATTATTAAATCCGTATCCTTTTAATTTTCGCCAATTATCTAATACTAATGTTCGCTCTTGATGATAGACCTCTACCCTCTCCTTAGCATAAGCCTTTGAACCATTAGCAAAATAATTAATTACAGCATTCGTGCCATTTTCGTATTTTAAAAGGATGCTAGCATTATCTGTATTTTCTTCCGGTTGTGTTCCTAACGCATTCATGCAAACAGACTTCACCTTTGACCCAGTTAAATAGGTAATCAAATCAATAAAATGACAAGCTTCTCCTATAATTCTACCGCCACCTACTTCCAAATCGTGAATCCAAACTTTCGAAGGAATAAATCCTGCATTCATTGTAGCCACAATATTCATCGGGGTAGAAGCAGATCCTAAAGCCTTTTTCATTTCGGCAGCCAAAGGAGCAAATCTTCTATTAAAGCCTACGGTTATTGTTTTACCCGATTGCTTATAGACTTCAATTACTCTATCTAATTCTTCTTTATTTAATGCTAATGGTTTTTCAATAAATACATTTTTACCATTTCTTAATGCCTCAATTGCGAGAGCAGCATGTGAATTATGTCTTGTAGTTATTAAAACTAAATCTACCTGTTCATCTTTAAAAATAATATCATTTTCAGTAGTAGAATGTGATACATTATATTTTTTTGCTAAAATAGTCCCTGTTAATCCCGTAGAACTTGAAATATATTTAAGTTTAGCTGAGTTCCTTTTTAAACAAGGTAAAATCATTGCAGATGTAAAATTTCCTGCACCAATAATTCCAACAACACCATCCCCTTTTTGAAATTTATTTGTATTTATCTCAATGGAATGAATTGGAGCATTTGATTTCTCGGTGTATACTAAAATGGAGGCAATTGATTTACTGCCTTTAATTTCAGAATATATTTGTTGGTAATCTTGTAACAATACTCTTTCCGTAATGAGAGGTTCAACCTGAATTGAATTAGATGAAATTGCCTGTAATATTGTTTCAAAATTTCGCTTCTCAGTCCATCGCACAAAGGCTAATGGATAGTCAATTCCCTTTTGCTCATAGTCATCATCATATCTACCCGGACCATATGAACAGGAAACTTGAAATATCAATTCCTTTTCATAAAAATCAGCTCTAGAAATATCTAGCCCCACCACTCCCACTAATATGATTCGACCTCGTTTCCTCGACATTTTTGCCGATTGAGAAATTATTTCATTCGTTTTATTTGAGGCGGTAATAATAACAGCATCAGCTCCAATATTATTTGTTGCTCTATTTACGTAGGCCACTTGATCTAAACCATCACCTGGATTCACTGCGTCAATCCCAAATTGTTTAGCTAATGCTACTTTTGCCGAATCAAAATCAAATCCAATGACTTTACATCCATTTGCTTTTAAAAGCTGAGCCGTCATTAGACCAATTAAACCCAATCCAACAATAACAAAAGTTTCACCAAAGGTTGGAGCTGCTAATCTTATTCCTTGTAAACCAATTGACCCAATAACAGTAAATGATGCAGCTTCATCCGAAACATTTTCAGGGATTTTAGCTACGAGATTTTTAGCTACGCAAACATACTCCGCATGAGGCCCATTAGAAGCAACTCTATCGCCTATGGAAATATCATCTACACCTTTCCCCACAGCGACTACCTTGCCTACGTTACAATAGCCCAAAGGCAGCGGCTGACCCAATTTATTAAAAACGGCGTTAATAGTAGGCTTTAATCCATCCGTTTTAACTTTATTCAAAACCTCTTTAACCTTATCAGGTTGCTGTATTGCCTTTTGAAATAAATTCGATTTTCCGAACTCAACCAACATGCGTTCTGTACCTAATGAAACAAGGCTTCTCGTTGTTTGAACTAAAACATGACCTGGTTTAATAAAAGGTGCGGGAACCTCTTCTAAAATCGTATTGCCATTAGTAAGATCTTGAATAATTTGTTTCATTTATTTATTAAGAATTAAACTTTGAACGTAAAATGAGTATTGTTATTTCTAAGTGCTTCGGTAATTTCTAACATAAGTCTTGTTGAAACTTCGATTTCGCTAAAATCTCTTATATGTATATTACTAAAAGGTTGAAGTATTGCATTTTCATGACCGACATTTTTTCTAAAATATCTCATTTTAGTTAAACTAACACCCTTCCAAACCGTCATTCTTCTAAAGTCGTCGATTTTTACAATAACGTTTGAATGCTGGATATTAATCGATTCGTTAATTCCCTCAAAGGGCTCTTCTCTAGAACTTAACATTATACCTATTAAATCTCCTTCATTTGTAACCATTGTTATGGCAACATTATCATCTTTTTCTTCTAAATTACTACAACTAATTGTGACATTAATTGTAGTAGGCATCCCAATTTTATTCAACAAATTAATTGATAAATCTAACCAATGACCAATATTACCGCAAACCCTAGTGCCCTCCTTAAAGTCTCTATACCAATGATCTTTTTCTAATTTATGTCCTGTTATAAAACAATTCAAGGTTAGTGGTAATCTTGTTTCTACATTTAAATATTTACGAGTTGCTATGATTGCAGGAGAAAAGGGTCTATTGTAACCTACATACAACTTTTTATTCTTTGAAACCTCCATTAGTCTGGAAAACTGTTCCATATTTACACTAATAGGTTTTTCCACGTATACTATTTTACCAGCATTCAATGCCTCAATTGCATAATCAGAATGTGTTGAATGATTTGAAGCAATGTAGACTATTTTAACATAGTTAGAACTTATTAAATCACTTGCATTTAAAAATACTTTTGTGTTGTGGTATTTAGCAAATGATTTAGAATTATCCAGATTAGTATCGTACACACCAACTATACAATTACCATGATTTTTCTTTAAAAAATAGCCCAAAGTTGAGAAAGAAAATTGACCTGCTCCTATAATAGCAACCTGTTTTTTGGACTTTAAAGTAAAGAATATAGGAAATTTTATAAAAGGATTTAAACGACTTCTTCCGAATATTTTAATATAGGTTCTGCTAAAACCATAAATTTGAAAAAATCTGTAAATTTTACGAATATTATCGATTATCATACTTTGGGATTAAAGTAAAGCCTCTTTTTCTTTTAAATTCTTGTTGATTATCGGCACAATTAAATTTAAGAATCTGTTTTGTGATTTTCTGCGAATAAACAGAAAATATTTTAAATTGAAGCAGATTCTATTATAGTCTTACTGCCAAGATGCAAATTAAAAAATCAAAGAGAATTAAATAAATCGAAAATTAGCTTTAATTTTTATTCAAACAGTAATTTTATTCAAAAGGAATTTATTGTTTTCATTGTTAACAAAAATAACATGAGGTCAAAGATTGAAATCTCATATTTTATTATTTTTTAAAATAAATATTAATTACTGAAACCTTGATTTCCTAAGTCTATGGAAATCTTTTTTTTGTAAAATCATATAGAAAATAAATTAATTATCTAGGGAAATAAAGTCTTACCACTTTTCGAAAGTACATAAAGAGTCCAGTTATCAAGTTTCAAATGGGCAAGCATATAAATTGATAGATGAATATCACTCATTTATCTTCTAAACTTTGATAATTTTTGACATGCACTACTGCGTATTTTTTCATAAGTTAGATTAGTTAGGTATTAATTAGACGCCGACTGAATTCTGAAAAACAACAATCATATAGTTACCTTTATTAATCCAAACATTTAAACACTATTTAAACGACACTTTATACATGCTTAGATGCAAATAAAAATATTGATAACTTATTTTAAATGCAGAATTTAAGGGTAATTTCATAAATCACAATCACAAGAAAAGCAAATAATATAACCTTAAAAATAATATTAAAACATATAGACCGTTTACTAATTTCTAAAAAGATAATATTAGAATAATTCCAATATTTTAAAATATATAAAAAATAATCATTTGTACATCAAAATGTAAAAATATTTTTTTGCCAAGATTTTAATGAACCCATTAGCATGATGATCTAAAACAAAAGCATCTTGTAATACACTCTTTTTTTAAAAATTAAATAATAAAACATATATAAAATACTGGCATAAATTTGTGGATTCCAAAAACGCTGCATTATTGATAATTTTAAATACTTCAAAGCCAGAATGTACCTATCGGAATTTTTAATTAAACTTCGAAAGTTTAAAAGATAATAATTAGATAAGCTTTTATTTCTATTTATTTTTTTTAAACTGTTGAATAATTGAGCTTCCCCTTTTACTCCATATCCTCTTCTAATTATACGCATCATCAAAGTTTTCTGATTATAGGTCATTTTATTTCTAGAAATCGAAAAAGGACTAACATAATAAATAATTAATGGTTTTTTGAAATTATATCCTTTGCCAAGTTTCAAAAGTTGTGAAAAAAAAAGATAGTCCTCAAAAAAATGAACAATTTCCTCATCGTACATGACGCTCAAGGCTGAACTTCTTCTATAAAAAGCGCTTGAATGAATAAATGCATTACATTTTAACATTTTTGCTCTTATATCAATATCTTCCTCAGGCTCTAATTGGTCATTCAAAAATATATTATCGTCTGACATAATTCTTGCAGATGAACCACATACGACATATTCAGGATGGCTTTCTAAGAAATTATATTGCAAAAGTATTCTATCGGCTAAACACAAATCGTCTGAATCCAATTTAGCAATGTATTTACCGTTAGCTTTAAGTAATCCAAAATTTAGTGCTTTAGATATTCCGCTATTTTCTTGATAAAAATATCTAATTCTAGCATCTTTGAATTTTGATATAATAGATTTAGTAGCGTCTGTAGAACCATCATCTACAATGATTACTTCGAAATTTTTAAATGATTGAGAAAAAATACTATCAATACATCGACCAATTGTAGCTTCTGAATTAAATGTTGATATGAGAAAAGATACATCAATCATAAGCTACGGTTTAATAAAATGAAAACAGCCACATGCATAAGACTGACTAGTTAAGATTTTGGTATCACAATGTTGTATAAACTCACCATTATCAGTTACCAAAGAAAATTCAAGCAATTGTAATTCGTTAAACAGCTTGTTAACTATATTTTCATAGGTATATACTCTATGTGCATTAAATTCTAATCTAGATTTATTTGCTAAAGGAGTTACAAAAATAAAATGTCCTTGTTTAGCAATAACCCGAACAATTTCTCTCGCAGTATCTTCATCAGCTCCTAATGCAATTGGATCACCATATCTACCTAAACCAATATGTTCAAGCACATGCATACATGATAAAGAATGAACTGCATTATCTTCAAAAGGCAATTTTGAAATATCTGTAAAAACAGATTTGAAATTGTTAATCTTGATATTGACATTACGATAATCATGATATTCTACTTTCATAAATGCAGAAGCTGATAATGCAAAATCTAACTTTGAAGCTAGGTCTATATGAATTGATGATTTGTAAGACAATAAAACCCTTAGAGCCCAGGCTGGGTGGTATGTATAATGATAATCTATCTCATGGTTTGGACTATAGTCATTCAGAATCGGGAATAGATTTAGATTAATACTTGAATCGCATGATTTTTTAATAATATATAACTCCTTATAGTACCTAAAGAGATTTGATATATTAAATTTGGAATACACAAAAGTTCTAATTAAACTTTTAATATTAAATTTATTCATACTTTTTAATTTTTTTATATAAATAACTTTTGACAAAGATCATGATTTTTGACAAGGAAATAAAGTATCGGTATGGCAAGATCAACTTTAATCTTTCATAAAGATTTTTATTAGTTTTAAACCAAGAAGCATTCCATAGGTGAATTACATAAGTTTCTGGATATATTGATTTTTGTATTAAATTGTCATTTATAATTAATTTTTTTCGATGATTAATCGGATAAAAGAAGGTTGATGGATAAATAACATATCCACTATTACTTTGGGTCATTAAGAAATTTAGAATTTCATTTGTAAAAAGATCTGGCCCAGTATACTTAAAAACATCTCTTTGATTATTAATATCAATCATTTGATCAATCTGACTAAGTACTTTGTTATTAATAGAATTCAAAAGGTTATTGCCCTTTTCAGCAGCAATAAATCCATTGTTAATAATAGGTAGATTGTCAAAATCAGGATTACAAACTCCCGCAATGAATTTTTTTCCAATAATAAGTTCATCAAATCTTTTAACTGGTACAAAATCACAGTCCAAATATATACCTCCATAATTATACAGAACTAGATATCTAATAATATCAGATTTAACACCTAAATTTTTAATTAACTTTATCTTAGATAATAGTTGATAATCAATAAAATCTAAGTTTTCTTCATTCCAAAGTTTGTATTCCCAATCAGGATTTAGATTTATTATTTTATCAGAAAGTAGCTTTTCAGAATCTGGCATTGGACAACCAACCCAAATTTGATGAATAATTTTAGGAATAGAATTTCCCTCCGTAAATACATCAGTAGATTCAGTGTATAATTTTGCCAATAGACCCCATGACTCATGTGAAAAATCGAAAATTTTAGCAGATTTTCCCCAAGGGAGTGAAACGCTTTGAAAAAAGTCTGGTAACTTCATAATTGTTTATAAAATAAAAAATCAAAAATGTGTAGAAAAAATAGTTAAAAGAAAACTGCCACGAAGTAGTAATTGAATCAGCAGATAAAAACCATATTGTAAGGAAAAATATATATATATGTCTTTTGATAAGTGAAATGAATAAAATCCAAATTAAAGGAAGGTAAATCAATGAAACCAATACTATTCCCCCTTTTAAAAAAGCATGGGACCACCCTATATGCATCATTTCCGGACCTCCAATATAATCATGAGATAAATCTAAAACTTTAGTACCACCAAATCCACGGCCAAATATAATTTCATTTAGTGATAGATTTTGTTTCAAATATTCTTCCAATTCTGTACCACGAGATGATGTATAATCACCATTTTCAAATTGGACTTCATTACGATTATTAATTAACTCAATTAACTCATTAACGTTACCATTAGAATTAAAAGTTGTACCTATGAAAATATAAGTAACACAGAAAAGTAAAATAGCAAACAATTTAATTTTAAAACTACTTTTAATAAAAAGTACATATATGAGTGTGGGAAGAATTACTGATATCACAATAGACCTAGATAATGTAATCAATCCCATATAAATAATAAATAAGGCTGCTATCACAAAATATTTACGATTACTTTGGCTAATTTTATCGTACATCAAGATCATAAACGGAACAAATAAAAATGGCATGATAGGACTAAAATAAGCCAAATGTATAGATTCATTTAAATTGAATCTATTACTATTAAATGTTGCAGGTTTATACCCCATATAGAAATATACAATTACACCTAGAGGGACAAGATATTTTAGAGATTTGGAAAACACATTTAAAAAAACATTTTCAAAATGAACGTAATCAATTTTATACATTGAAGCAGATAAATAAATAGGACTAAAAATAAAAAAGTCAAAGATAATCCAAACTATATCATTACCATTGAAAACACCAAGAACAATTAAATATAATGAAAAAAATAACCATATAAATAAAAATAAATTCAAGCGAAATTTGCAAAAAAGTAAGATGATAAAATAAAAAAATATAATGAAAAAGTGAAAATAATTACCAGCACGCATTAAAATAGTCTGAAAAAAAAGAAATAAAAGAACTAGAAAATAACTTTGTTTGATTTGCATTGCTAATTAATTTGTTACTCAACTATAAGAAATACACCCTATTTCTGTGGTGAATTAATCCGTTACTAAAATCTAAAAAAAATATGAAAATTTCGTGTATTATATTTCTTAATTAGTAGCAACTATGTTTTAACTAAATAATGATGTTTAAAAGATTAACTATCATCTAAATACTTTTATGCATTTAAATTTTTGTACAATTTTACCAGTTCAATTGCTACATTTTTTGGCTTTATTGTAAAACTCTCTTTATTACTATTAATAGATAAATCTATCGCATCATTTAACTTTAAGGGAGTATTAACACCATATACTAATACTCCGTCTGGCCGATCAACACAATTTGTAGCAATTACTTTTTTACCAAAATATAAAGCCTCTTTAACGGATAATGAATCGCCATCTGTTATTGTATTTCTGATAACACAATCAGAAGCTTTAACAACTTCAACAAAAGAATGATTTCCTAAAAGAAATTTTATATTGTTTGTAACTTTTACTCCTTTAGCTAAAATATTATTGTAATATTCACCGTTAGGATCTGATATGATTAGTGCAAGATGCTTGTTTTTTAAAAAAAAATCTATTAATTCAAAAATACCATAAATCTCTTTTCCATATTTATCATACGCTAGACTGTAAGCATTAGTACAAAACACAAAACTTGTATGTGTTTTAACATCTTCGATTTTTCTTTGTAAATCTGATTCCAATGGAATTGTCCGTATCGGTGGAATAAAAGCAGACATAAGCAAAGAATTAGAATTTATTTTTATTGCAATTACATAACTATACTCATTTAATAAGATAACTTTATTAGAAATCTTTATTGACAACCATTCAAAAAAAGAAAGGATTTTACTGTAACCAAAGATATTACCATGTATAGTTATTATCGAATAAGTATTGAAAATTCGACATAAAAGCGAAAAAATAAACAAGAAAAATGGATTATTTAAATGTATGTGGGCTATTTTAGCCTTACATATTGAATAGAGAAAAGTAATTATATTAAAACTAGAATTATCATAAAAATTATACTCTAATTTTTTAAAATCTAAATAATCTAATAGTCTAGAGGTATGAATTGTCACACCACCAATTGGAGGTGGTACCTTACCAATTATTAACAATTTTTTAAATCGCATACCTGAATAAATATGTTTTTCATGTGAGATATAGATTGTTAGATATAAAAATTACAATAAAACTGTAGGATAAACTCACTTTATAAAGTACCAAATTCATTTTGTAAATGAAGTCATTCATAAAAAATAGAAACTATTTAAACTGATATTCCAATATAAATCAAAAATTATTGATTTTGAATTACTAATCAAAAAAATACGATTTTTTAATACATTTTTAGTGAAAATGTCAGCTTCCCCGAAGCTCGGCCATTTAGAAGTTAGCGGAATTGCTAACTTTAAATGGTAAATATGAAAAAATCGAAGTACACAGAATCCCAGATTGTCAAAGCACTCAAGGAGCATGAATCAGGTAGATCTACGCAAGATGTCTGCCGCGAACTCGGTGTCAGTAACGTCACTTTCTACAAGTGGAAACAGAAGTATGGAGGTCTGGAGGTCAGCGATGTCCAACGGATGCGCGAACTGGAAGACGAGAACAACCGGCTCAAAAAGATGTTTGCCAATCTAAGCTTGATGCACGAAGCACTCAAAGATGCAGTAGCAAAAAAGCTCTAACGCCTGCTGAGAAGGGCAGCCTGGTTACTCACATGATAATGCATCACGGAGTAAGCCACCGGCAGGCGTGCAAAATGGTTCAAATGCCCAGAAGCACACAGCAGTATCGGCCTAAGCTTAAGGACGATACTGCTGTGATCGAAGCCTTAGAAACCACGGTTCAAAAACATCCCTCTACTGGGTTTTGGCAGTGTCACCACAGGCTACGTCTCGATGGACACCGATGGA
Source organism: Bacteroidota bacterium (assembly GCA_947459415.1). Lineage (GTDB taxonomy): Bacteria > Bacteroidota > Bacteroidia > UKL13-3 > UKL13-3 > B1. The sequence continues at coordinate 3,029 of CANHDN010000039.1, read as the reverse complement.
ATCATAAACGGGTATACCGGGTGTATACAGGACTGCAGCTCAATATCCGTCGCAGGTCGAAGAAACGACTACCTGCCAGGGTAAAGCAGGCCTTGTTCCAACCAGAGGCATTAAACCAGGTGTGGAGCTTGGACTTCATGAGCGACGCACTGTGGGATGGGCGCAAGTACCGACTATTGAACATTATTGATGACTATAACCGAGAGATCTTGCATATTGAAAGTGATCTATCTCTGCCGGCAGCCAGAGTGATCCGCACGCTAGAGCTCTTAAAAACGACCAGAGGACTGCCACAAATGATCCGGGTAGACAATGGACCGGAGTTTATCTCTTATCAGTTGGATGCCTGGTGTAAGAAAAATCAAATCACGCTGGTGTTCATCCAACCGGGCAAACCGATGCAGAACGGATACATTGAACGCTTGAATGGATCGGTAAGAAGAGAGTTCTTAAACGCCTATGTGTTCAACACGCTTGGCGAAGTTCGAAACAAAGTCAGCGAATGGGTGGAAGACTATAATCTGCACAGGCCCCACAAAGCCCTCGGTTATGCCTCACCCATCGTGTTCAGAGAACAACAAAAACAGATGACGGAAAACTTAAAAAGTTAACTTTTGAATGGCACGAAAAATAAGGAAGCTGACACAAAGAACTAATATTTTTTTCATGTGAGTACAATTTAACAACATCCGCTTCCAGGAGTACAATCTGAAATTTTATTCAGTATTGGTTTGCGAGCAAATACTGTAAGACTGAAAATTCCGGCATTTCCATTTTTGAACGAATTTATTTCCTTGTCATCTAAGTAGTTTTTCAGAATGTCTTCAGGAATATTGATTGCCTTTTCTTTTTGAATGCAAATATTTTCAAACCCATTTGTTTGTATAAGTTCTAAATAGACCTCTTTCTGAATTGCACCCGATACGCAGCCTGCGTACATTTCTGCATCTTTTCTTAAGCCCTCTGGCAGTGAACCCTCTACTACTACATCACTGATACTAAAGTGCCCTCCTGGCTTTAACACTCTAAAGACCTCTTTAAAGACACCATCTTTATTAGGAACGAGGTTGAGTACGCAATTGCTGACAATTACATCAGCAACATTTGAAGTGATGGGAATATGTTCAATGTCTCCTTCCCGAAACTCTACATTGTTAAATCCCCTGGCTTCTGCATTCATTCTTGCTTTTTCGATCATTTTTGGAGTAAAGTCAATGCCAATTACTTTACCAGTTTCACCGACTTCATGCCTGGCTATGAAGCAATCGTTCCCCGCCCCACTTCCTAAGTCTACTACTACATCACCTTTTTTGATTTTGGCAAATTGTGTCGGTAACCCACAGCCTAATCCTAAATCTGCTTCGGCATTATACCCCTCTAAGTTTGTGTAATCATCACTCATTATATTATAAACTTCTGTGGAACATCCCCCTGCGCCACAACAGGAGGACATATTTATTCCTTTGTCTTGCAGGGCGATTTCGCTGTATTTATCTTTTACTATTTGTTTTAGTTCATCTGCTGTTTTCATGTTTTTCTTTGTTAGGTTAAAGGAGGCGGATTGATTTATACTATTCAACAACATTTAGTTTTGATCGTTAAACCTTTGTCAAATAGGCCTGTAATTAATGTACGCGCACTTTCCCATTCCTTTTCATTTATACAGTAGCAAATGGATGTACCCTCTATTTCTCCTTGAATCAAATCCGCTTCTTTCAATTCTTTTAGATGTTGGGAAACGGTGCTTTGTGAAATCGGTAGCTCATTTACGAGAACACCACATATACAAGACTGCTTTTTGATTAATAGATTAAGTATGGCTACTCGGGCTGGATGCGCAAGCGCTTTTGCATATTTAGCCAATTTGACCTCTTTTTGCGTGTAAGTTTCTATTTTGCTGGTCCCCATATTAATCGTAAAAATACGATTAATATCTTGAAATTAGCTGCTATTTTGAAAAACTGCAAAAAATAAAGTTTTGAACACCTCCGCTTGGAGTCGTATGATCAATTCGCTTGGATTCTAAAAACTTAAATTCTGATTTTTCAAGTAAATATTTCAACCCAGCTTCATCATATTGGCGAATATTTAATCCACTACATTTTTTTGGTCCATCAACAGAAAATGTTCCAATTATACTCCATCCAATTACCGCATTTTTAATAATATTCAAATAGTTATCGATATCGGCTTCCTCTTTCTGAAAATGAAATGCGGCTCTATCGTGCCATAAGTCATACTTCTCTGTTGGTTTAAAATCTAAAATGTCACTGATAATCCATTTTACATTTTTTGCTTTATCTCCAAGTCTTTCTTTTGCTCTTATAATAGCAGTCTCTGATATATCTAAAACCGATAAATCTGTATAGCCTTGCGCTAATAAGAAATCCACCAGCTTACTATCGCCACCTCCAATATCTATAATTTTTGCAGTCTTTGGAATTTTTAATTTATTTATAAATTCTAATGAAGCAGATGGTATTTGCTCAGTCCAACTTACTTCATTTGGCTGCTTTGTCTTGTATATTGTTTCCCAATGCTCTTTTGTATTCATGAAACAAAAATTCATAAAAGTTCATGCCAAAAGAGTGATAATGGTCACAGAGCAACATCAAAAGTAAAGGGGCGTACTAGCGAAGTATAGCCCCTTTACTTTACGCACCCTAGTCAGAAGTGTCTGACAATATTTATTTTATTGACCTTAAGTTCAAGTAAACCGATAGGCCAATCAGAATAAGTCCAATCCCACCCAATCCGGGGGAATCGTCTAATTCGCCCAATACCATCAATACTCCGCCGAATGCCGGCATTAGACTTGATAATATGCTCTTTACTATTTTCATACCTTGATTTTAATAAGAAAGGGTTACACTATACAAGTATAACCCTTTTACCTTTTTATCTGCTCCCCTTACAGACGAAAGATGCAACTATAATACGATGATTGAGTATTTGACTATCAGGAGATTGAAGGGTTAACTTATTGAAAAACAACTGCTTTATTACTTTAATCTTCTTTCAGTTTTTGT
>CANHDN010000038.1 GCA_947459415.1 Bacteroidota bacterium | reverse complement strand
TTTGTCCGGCAAAGAAATTATTAAAATAAGGTGGCGTGGTACACAAATTACATGGCGGATCAAAGGTCCAGAACCATTGGTTAGGACCTCCGCTTGTAATATCTACTAAGCTAGCAAAATCTCCAATACCAACTTTTCTGCGTGCTGCAAAAAAGTTAGGCTTTGGCGTAGTGCTTGGCGTATCTACATAAATAAATCTTACTACACTATCACGTAAACTGTCCCGTTTAAAATTACTCACTGCAAGCAAACGTACAGGCCAGAAACCTCTGCGCTTAAAGGTATACCTGAAACGATTATCATATTTAGCTGTATCAATATATTGTTGCGTTGTATTGGCTACTGGGCCACGGGCATAACCCGGTAATAATGGATTCTCACCTGGTAAATCCCAAAAAGCTCTACCCGTATTTGTACTGGTGCTAACTAAATTATATGGGCTATTGATCCATACGGTATCTGTGGGAACAGAGGTTGTTGTGGCTTGGCTAGGGAAAAAATTAGCAATAGGTGGTAATACCGGACCGCCGCCAGCGCCAACGATATCTAATCGCATGTTAGGGCGCGTAGTACTTGAACTAACAGCCGTATTCGTACAATTTCCAGCTGCATCAGAATTTCTCCAAACTGTGCTGGTGAATGCCGTGGTAGAATTAAAAACAGCGGCATTATAATTATAACAAGAATTGTTAAAACATACATCAACCAATAAATTTTGCGAGGGATTCCAAGCAACAGGATTAGTAAAGGTATGTACATTCCAACCATTCACATCTGTATAAAACGAAGGGCCAAAAACAGTCGTTAAACCAACCTCATCAAAGGTAGTTGTTAAGGCAGTAGCTGTTGTGGTTTTAACCTTAATAGTAAAATCTGTTAAACCAAAACCTGAACAGGTAACTAAACCTTGAACAGTAGTGCTTGCAGACACATTAAATGCCAAACTTCTTATGCTACCTGCATTTCCACCAGCGGCAACAATTTCTGAACCCAAGATCAAAAATTGGTGTCTTGCACCCCAAAAATAATGACCATAGGGCGATGGATAACCAGTATTGGTATTGGCTGTGGTACCCGTTCCAATAGTCACCGTTTGTGCATGGGTTTGCAACACAAACAAGCTTAAAAACAAAGCAAGTAAAAGCCTTATTTTAGATTGTAAAATTTGAATCATATGAATCTTAATTAAATTATTTCAAGTGAGTATTTAGAAGTCGAATATAAATTATTTATTTTAATTTAACAAAATCGATTTCAACGTTCAGATTTACAGAATTTTATGCTAGATTTTATTTTAATCCAACAAAATTAGAGTCGTTTAATGAAAGCAGGAAATTTAGCAAATCATTTTTTTCTGATGGCGTTAAATTGAGGCCACCTTTATGAAAATTTTTACTAATCATTGGGTCTACGGTGGGAGAATTTTTGGTTCCTGAATTATAAAATTCTATCACCTCCATTAAAGTAGAAAACCTACCGTCGTGCATGTATGGTGCAGTAAAAGATAGATTTCGTAGGGTGGGAGTTTTCATTAAGCCAAAATCTTCTGCGCGCATGGTAATTCTCATCAAACCGCTATCTTTAGGCATTTCTTCTAAGCCATTATTATGAAACCTAAAATCAGTAAAAAATGGAGAGCCCGCATTCCCATGGCAATGAAAGCAATCCCCTTTTTCAGTACTAAATATGATAAAACCATTTCTCTCACTCTCAGTTCTTAAACGTTCTCGCCTTTCTGCTTTATCAAAATTTGAATTTGAACTAATCAAACTTCTTTCAAATTGAGCAATCGCCTTAGCTAATTTAACACTCGTGATGCTGTCTGAACCAAATGCACGACGAAATAAATTAGGATATTCTGAATGCTTTTGCAGCCTTGCAATAACTGAAAACACATCTGGATTTGCCATTTCAATGGGGTTTATGATGGGCCCAATTACCTGTCGCTCTAAATCTGTGGCACCTCCATCCCAAAAATATTTATGATTTGTCAAATTGTATTTATCGGCCCAAGCCAGGTTAAACAAAGGCATCGCTTGTCTATGTCCAACATCGCCTAATGCACCCATACTAAATTTTCTATTGTCTGAAAAAGAACTAATTTGTTGATGACAAGAGCCACAACTTTGTGTATTATTTACAGATAATATTGGATCAAAAAACAACTTTTTACCTAATTCAACCCCTGCAACTGTCATGGGATTATCGGCAGGAATGGGAAAGCTAGTCCAACCAACTGCCTTGGGTATTTTTAATTGATAAGGAGTTGGGTCATATGCAAAAGGATCTCCGGTTTGTGGATCTTTTTTACAGGCAATAACAAGAAATGTTAATGCAGCACCTACGATAAAAATCTTTTTTAAACTCATGGTGCAATTGATTTAATTTTCAATAAATCCTTCATGTTTCTACCCATCTTATTAACGCCTGGGTCTGTATCGCTATGTATAGAAAATCCATCTGTTTTAAAACTATATACTTCTGGGTTCTGATACATTTCATTGATATCCAATCCAAGGTTAAAAGTAGGATCAATCGATTTAACTTTAAATGCAGATAAATCCATTACATTGTAGGGTGCATGCTTATCGCCTCCTACATCAAACGTGTAAGCTTCTCCATTAGAAATAAGGCCATTAATTCGGAAGAAGATATACCCAGTATTCCATGTCCAAAACATACTCCATGCCGGATCTAGCGCGCCTTCTTGCAGTCCGCTATGGTTCCTCACACTATCCACACCTAAGAGGATGGAAACACTCTTATAATTTCCTGGGGGAACGTTTGTAATTGTAATGGAAGTAGTATTGGCATTAGAAGCATCTAGGAGGTGATAATTATTTAAGTTAATAGATTTGCCTTCATGATTTATTAAGGTAACATTGCTAAAATAATGTTTAATCTCTCTAATAGTAAAAGTATCATTTGCCGCATTCACGTAGTTTTTGGTATTAAAAACTATTGGCTCCCCTTTAAATTCATAATTTACATTGATATTTAATACACCTGTTTCTGGAATAATAATGCCAGTAAAATTTGTAACGGTATCCCAACGCTCAGCAGGAGGTGTATCAATTTTAATAATTTCTGGATCTTTACAAGATGAAATCGCGAAACAAAAGAGGCAATAGAAGCTAGTTAAAACAAGACTTTGCTTTGCAGAAAAAAAATTATTCATAGCCATACTTATTCCATTTATATTTGCTTTTGCAAGTTACAATAAAAAATCAATCAATTCACGTAAAAACAAAATAAAATGCCAAGTTTTGACATTGTTTGTAAAACAGATTTACAACTCGTAGATAACGCGATTAATACCGCAAAAAAAGAATTAACCAATCGCTATGATTTAAAAGATGAACTCTGTTCCATTGATTTTGACAAAAAAGCTAAGGTATTAAAGCTTGAAGCCAAGCAAGAAATGGCACTTCAAACCCTAATAGATATTGTGCTAGGAAAATTTAGCAAACAAAACTTAGATGTACGCCTATTAGACCTAGGCGATAAACCAAGGCCTAGCGGCAGGTTAATGCTCCAAGATATAAAAATTAAAGAAGGAATTGAAAAGGAAACAGCAAAAAAAATTGTGAATCATATCAAGCAAGTAAACAATAAATTACAAGCTGCAATAAACGATGACCAAGTAAGGGTTAATGGCAAAAAAATTGATGACTTACAAGACCTAATAGCCGATTTGCGTGGGCAAGACTTTAATGTTCCTTTGCAGTTTGAAAATTTCAGAAGCTAGCCCTATTATTTCCCGATAGAGACCATCTCATGAGAGAAAGCAGCATTTAATTTATCTATCATTTCTTCTGCCAATAATCCCTCCTCCACTTTACCTTCTATTACAAAACTGATCGCACCTTTTTCTTCGCTTACTACCAAGCAGATTGCGTCTGTAAGTTCTGTAATACCAATACCTGCTAAATGTCTAAGTCCGTATTTATTAATAATGGCTGGATTTTCACTCACTGGTAGCACGCAATTGGCCGCTTTAATTTTGCCATTCGAAATAATAACAGCGCCATCATGAAGCGGACTTGTTTTGTTAAATATTGCCATAAGCAGGCGCTTAGAAATCCGAGAGTCCATGAGTTCGCCGCTACTGGCTATAAATTTCATTTCAGAGGTGATGGGAAAAACAATAATGGCACCCGTTTTTTGAGCTGCTAATTCTCTACAAGCCTCCACAATTTCATCAAATGGAGTATGGAAGGTTTGCTGAATTTTCCACTTCCAGGGAAATATGTTCCACCATTTTTTATTTTCCCCAAGCAAAGAACTATTTCCTATAACCAGTAAAAACTTTCTAATTTCTTGCTGAAAAACTATTAAAACCGCAATAATTCCAACCTGAGCAAACTGCCCAAGCACATTAGCCATTAGAGGCATTTCAAAGTATCTAACTGCAAGCCAAAAAATATAAATGGTAAGCAATCCAATCAAAATATTAAACGCTAAGCTACCCTTTAACAGCTTAAAAAGCTGAAAACTTAAAAAAACTACTAGCACTAAATCTAGGAGGTTTATGAAGGTAAACTTATACGATAATAATTCAAACTGACTCGCTAACATACTGCGATTTTAATGAATTTTCTCAATATTTACAAGCGATTCAAAGAGCCTTACACATTGTACAGCTTCTTTCACGTCATGAACCCTCAATATGCTTGCACCTCGGTCCAAAGCAATCATGTGCAAGGCAGAGGTTCCATTTAATGAATCTGCTGCAGAAACACCTAGCACTTTTTGAATCATTGATTTGCGTGAAATACCCACCAGAACCGGAAGTTCAAACAATTTAAAACGATCCAATTGTTGCAATAATTCATAATTATTTGCCAGTGTTTTTCCAAAACCAAAACCAGGATCTATCATCACATCAGCAACACCCAAAGCAGTCAATTGAGCTGTTTTAGCTGCAAAATAATCTATTATTTCTAGCAATATATTTGAATAAACAGGGTTCTCTTGCATGGTGGCTGGCATACCCTTTTTATGCATCATAATATATGGAACCTTCAGTTTTGCAAGCAATGGAAACATTTCTTCATCGGCATCTCCAGCAGAGATATCATTGATTAGACAAGCACCGGCATCAATAGCCTCTTGGGCTACCCGCGAATAAAAAGTATCGATGCTCAAAAGAGCCTCTGGAAATTCTTTGTGCAAGGATGTGATAGCAGGAATTACGCGTTGCAACTCTTCTTCTGCACTGATTAAATTGGCTCCTGGGCGAGTGCTTTGCCCTCCTATATCCAAGAAAGAAGCACCATTTTTTAACATCTCCTCTGCCTGATCCAATAATTGTTGGGTCGAACCAACCCTACTCGATTCAAAAAAACTATCTGGAGTAATATTAATAATTCCCATTACCCGTGGTTGTTCCATGGAGATGAGTTTTCCACCACAATTTATATATTTTTTTCTAAATAATGCTTGCAATTATACCTCCTCGCTTATTTTTGCGTTCGAACAAATAAAATACAATCACATTGATAAATCAAACCGCTATAGAATTTGACGAAGTATTCAGCCAATGCCGCCATGTATTTGAAAAGAAAAATAAAGACTATGGAATGAGCTGGCGAATTATGCGCATATCAAGCATCATAGACCAGATATTTATTAAAGCAAATCGCATAAAAACGATTGAAGAAAATGGAACCCAAGCCATTGATGAGGGCGTTCATCCGGAATGGATTGGCATCATCAATTATTGCGTGATGGGACTCATTCAATTGAATACCGATCTTGCCAATAAAAACCTTACAGATGCAGAATTGTTAAATCTATACGACAGCTATTTAAAGCAAACCAAAGATTTAATGCTTCAAAAAAATCAAGATTACGGAGAAATTTGGCGAAAAATGTTGGTGAGTACATTTACAGATATGTTGCTCATGCGCATCAATAGAATGCATCAAATTATAGAGAATAAAGGAAAAACCGAAGTAAGCGAAGGCATAGATAGTAATCTGATGGACATGATAAACTATTCTGTGTTTGCGCTCATTAGATTAAAAAACTAAATATTTAAGAATATGAAATGGTTAACACAAATTAGCAGAATTTTAGTAGGGGTATTATTTATCATTTCAGGCTTAATAAAGGCCAATGACACCCTTGGATTTAGTTATAAATTATTAGAATACTTTGAAATCTTTGACACCCAATTTTTAAATCCATATGCGGTAAGCATGAGCATGCTTATCTGCCTATTTGAAATAATAAGTGGGGTTGCCTTGTTACTGGGTATATATAATAAATTGAATGCTTGGCTGCTTTTATTGTTGATTATATTTTTCACCTTACTTACTGGGTATAGTGCCATCACGCACAAAGTAACAGATTGTGGCTGTTTTGGCGATGCCCTTAAACTAACTCCTTTTACAAGTTTCATGAAAGATGTGGTATTGCTCATCCTCATCATTTTTATTTTCATAGGCACTCAGTATATAAAACCGATTGTTTCATTACCTATTGCCAATATTGCCCTCTCCGTTTCTTTTTTAGTATCACTTGCTTTTACCTTGTATACCTATTTATTTTTACCTGTAAAGGATTTCTTACCTTATAAGATTGGAAACAATATCCAAGAACTTACCTTAGTGCCAGAAGGAGCTCCAAAAGACATTGTTGAAATGGTTTTTATCTATGAAAAAAATGGACAAACTTTTGAGTTCTCGGCAGCAAACTTGCCAGAAGATTTAGATGCCTATAACTTTATAGATAGAAAAGATGTAGTGATTCAAAAAGGATTTGTACCACCCATTCACGATTTTAAAATATACAATGATCTTGCCATTGAACTTACAGATAGTTTCTTTGCTGGCACAGGCTATAAATTAGTATTGGTTCAAACCAAAATAGAAAAAAGCAGAACAGGCTTAGAAAGTAAAATAGCGCAATTGAGCAAAGACTGGATGAGTAGTGGAATGCCATTTTGGGCACTTACTTCAAGTAATTTGGTAGAAGCAAGCAATTACGCTAACAAGAATCAATTTTCTTTTGCATACCACAACATGGATGATATTCCTTTGAAATCTATGGTAAGAAGTAATCCAGGAGTGCTATTATTAAAGGGAAATACGGTTGTAAAAAAGTGGAGTGCTTATAACTTGCCAAGTTGGGAAACACTTCAAAAACTTATGCAATAATCCGTTTATCCACCTTGGTTCACAGAATCTATTTAATTGGCATGCCCGGAAGTGGCAAAACCAGCACGGGTAAAAAATTAGCTAAACAACTTGGCTGGCAGTTTATAGATTTAGATGCAGCCATTGAAAAACAAACAGACAAAAGTATAACAGAATTATTTGCTAGCTTAGGCGAACCAGCTTTTAGAAAAATTGAACAAGATGTACTATTCCATAGCTTACCTGGAGAACCCAGCATTATTGCTTGTGGAGGCGGAACACCTGCCTTTGAGGAAAACATGCAGTTCATTAACGAACATGGTTTAAGTATTTATTTACATGCCAATGAAGCCTTTTTATTAGATAGGTTAGCTACAAAAAATCAAGCTAGGCCATTACTTCATGCCTTATCGCAGGAAGAATTAAAAATAAAAATTGCAACATTATTGACCGTCAGATGCAACTATTACGAGCAGGCACACATGCAAATTAAACTCCCCTATTTAAACATAAAAACACTCACTAACAGCATATTAGAGCACATTGAAGCGAACAACAATAAGCTATAAAAGACTCCTATTGGGCCATTGTGTTAACAAGCTGTGAATGATTTTTTTATATTTTTTTCGGAAAACTTGCGAAAACACTTGACAATTCAAATCTCTTTATTATGTTTGTCTTACAAAACCCTTAATTAATTTTATATATGAACAAACAAGACTTAATCGATTCAATGGCGAAAGCCGCTGGTGTTACTAAAGTACAAGCGCAAGCTGCTTTAGATGCTTTCATGAGCTCAACACAAACTGCCTTGAAAAAAGGTGACAAAGTTATTTTAGTAGGATTTGGTACTTTCTCTGTTACCAAGCGTGCTGCCCGTAAAGGTCGCAACCCACAAACTGGAAAAGAAATCAACATTCCTGCAAAGAAGGTTGTAAAATTCAAAGCCGGTGCTGGTTTACAAGCTAAAGTAAAATAAGAATTTACTTACAATAAAAAAGCCGTTTGAGAAATCAAACGGCTTTTTTTGTTTTATATGTTCGTAAAAAAAACTTACTCTAAATAGACAGAAAATTTATTGGCTTTAAAACTTACCGTAACATGATCTTGCAGCGTTGTTTGCAGCGACAAGCCAATATAATCTGCCGCCACCGGAAAACTAGGGTGGTTTCTATCTACCAAAACAGCTACTTGTATACTCTTTATTTCAAATTGTAAAAAGGGATGCATAGCATATACTAAGGTACGACCCGTATTTAGCACATCATCAAACAAAATAACCGCCTTCCCTTTACAAATTTTATCATGTAAAGGCGCAGAAGCAGAATTAAAAACAGGTTTATCTTTACTCAAAACCACCTCAACCAAACTAATTTTTATTTTACTAATCGCTAAGAGTTCTGTTTGAACCAATTTGGCAACATCTAAACCCTGGCCAACAACTGCTGCAAACAATATTTCTTTTTGATCGAAGTGCTTCTCATAGATTTGATAAGCCATTCTTTTAATAATTTTCTGAACCTGACTATGCGCTAATATCTGGGTTTTCATGGCAATTAGATGTATATTTGGCTGCAATTTATAGCAATTTTCATCAAAGTGATTATATTTGAACAAATTTAGACAAGAAAAAAAAATTGTTTATAAATTTTGAAAATGAATAAAAGTTACTATTTTTGCACTCCTAAATTTTACGAATAAAATGAAAGAAGGTATCCACCCAAAAAACTATAGAAAAGTGGTTTTCAAAGACATGTCTAATGATTACATGTTCGTTTGTCAAAGTACTGTAGACACCAAAGAGACCATTCAATATGAAGATGGCAACGAGTATCCGCTATTTAAATTGGATATTTCTTACAAATCTCATCCATTTTTCACAGGTCAGTCTATGTTTATAGATACTGCAGGTCGTATCGATAAGTTCAAAAAACGTTATCAGAAAAAAGCTGATTAAATATTCTAAAAAGCCTTCACTTAGCTGTGAAGGCTTTTTTTTTAGCTTGTTTAGGCGTATTTTAGCAGCATAAATACACCTCGCTACATGATGCATTATTTGTTTTTCGACCCTACAGACATACGTGTAAATTTATTGCCATTTACCTTTACTCGCCCAGTTGCTAAGCTCAGAATTGGAATATTAACCATAGATGAAAAATGGCAAAAGTACTTAGGAGAAGCGCAGTATGGCTTTCTCACACAAGATTATTTACAAGCTAAGTATCCATTAAACCCGGGCCATACAAATGTTTTCATTAATGGGAGTATCTGCCCAACAGAAAAATTAACTGAAGAAATACAAGCATTAAAAATGGGAGAAGCCTTGGTTGCAAACCAGCAACTCCTAGCGGTTTGCCTGGCATCAAGTGCAGATTTTTCAGAAGACTTTTCTACATTTACTGTGATTGAATCTACAGAAAATCAATTTATTCAGGTAAACTATACCTATGATATTTTTGCTAAAAATGGTGCTGCCATTGAGGCTGATTTTAATTTATTAACCAAAGGTAGAACCTCTCAAGAAATACCTGCAGGAAATCAATGGATTAATAAAGATAAAATTTTTATTGAAGCGGGTGCAAAAGTTTCTTTCTCTATTTTAAATGCAGAAACCGGACCCATTTATATTGGCAAAAACGCTGAAATAATGGAGGGCTGCAAAATTCGCGGGCCATTTGCCATTTGCGAAGAAGCCGGATTAAAAATGGATGCAAAAATTTATGGCCCGACCACCGTTGGCCCATATTGCAAGGTGGGAGGAGAAGTTAATAATGTTGTTTTTTACGCCTATAGCAATAAAGGGCATGATGGTTTTGTTGGAAACTCTGTGATTGGAGAATGGGTAAATATGGGTGCAGATACCAATAACTCAAATCTCAAAAATACCTATGATGAAGTTAAACTATGGAGCTACCGCAGCAATAAATTTGAAAAAACAGGTTTAACCTTTTGCGGATTAATGATGGCAGATCATGCCAAATGTGGCATTAATACCATGTTCAATACTGGTACCGTTGTGGGTGTAGGAGCCAATATTTTTGGAGCTGGATTTCCGAGAAACTTTATACCAAGTTTTAGCTGGGGAGGCGCACATGGCTTTGAAACATTTGTACTCCACAAATTTTTTAAAACAGCTGAAGCAGTATGTAAACGCAGGAATATCGAATTATCTGAAATAGATAAAAACATTTTAAAACACGTTTTTGAACAAAGTAAAACTTACCGTTTCTGGGAACAATAAAATCCAAGCAGAAACAAAATAATAACAATATGAGAAAGAAAATTATCGCTGGAAATTGGAAGATGAACAAAAGCTTAGAAGAAGGAATGGGACTTGTATCTGAAATTAGTAATATGCTAAAAGATGAATACAAAGGAAGTGCTCAAGCCCTTATTATTCCTCCTTTTATTCATTTAAATGCCATTAGTAAACTAATAGCAGATAACCCAAAACTAGGCCTTGGTGCTCAAAATTGCAGTAATCACAAAAGTGGTGCATACACGGGTGAAGTAAGTGTAGATATGCTTAAAAGCTGTGGTTGTTCGTATGTCATTATTGGCCATAGCGAAAGAAGAGAATATTTCAATGAACATAATGCTTGGTTGGCACAAAAGGTAGATGCGGCATTGGCTGCAAACCTATCTCCCATTTACTGTTGTGGTGAAACCCTAACAGAGCGGGAAGAAAACAAACATTTTGAGGTCTTAGAAAAACAAATTTCTGAAGGTTTATTTCACTTAGATAAAATACAAATACAGCAAGTTGTTATTGCTTATGAGCCAGTATGGGCCATTGGTACAGGTAAAACCGCAAGCACGGCACAAGCACAAGAAATACACGCGTTTATTCGTAGTCTCCTTGCTAACAAATATAGCCCAGAAATAGCGCAAGAAATTACCATTCAATACGGAGGCAGTGTTAAACCTGAGAACGCGGCTGAATTATTTGCAGCTGCAGATATTGATGGCGCATTAGTTGGCGGAGCCGCTTTGCAAAGCAGAAGTTTTGTGGAAATTGTAAAGGCTATGGCATAATCCTTGAACACGTTTGTTCATGAGACCTATTGAGTTCCTTCTGAACAATAAAAAATATAGTATGAAAAGATTTTTTGCTATTCTATCGCTTTTATTCATAACAACAAACGCCTTTGCGCAAAGACCGAATAGTTTTTCGTTTGACCCCAGTGTTTTTATCAATGAACTTGAAAGCTACCTGAATACCGCTTCAAAAAAAGATGTAAAAGACCTAGGGGAAGAATTTTCTGGTTATTACCGAAGTGGCAAATTAACTGCAGCTCAAAAAACGCAAATCATTAAGCAAAGCAATGATATGCTCAATGCAGGCTGCCAATTAAGTCCAGACTTTGAAGGCTATCTCCAAACCATTAATGCGCTTATTAGCAATGAAAACCTAAGCAAATTTGATGGTTGGCACAAAACCCTTTCAGCTGCATTAAAGAAAAGCAAAGATGATTTTCAGAAATTCTTATTGGTTTCAAAAAATGTATTTTCAGAAAATAAAATTTTAGTATTAGGTGGATATACCTGGATGAGTAATACGGCTGATGCAGAACTCATCATAGAAAAAGAACCATTATTTAGTTTTAAAAAATTAAACCTTGTTTGCTATACCCCGGGCGATACGTTTGAACTTTATAATACCAGTGGAAAATTCTACCCTTCTAAAAATTTATGGGTAGGAAAAGGTGGTAAAATAGATTGGACAAGAGTAGGCCTAGATTCTAATCGGGTATATGCCCTTATCAAAAATTACCGCATCGATTTAAACAATGGGGAGTTATTGGCAGATTCTTGCAATTTTTTCAACCTAGATATCTCTGGCAAACCCATGTTAGGGCGGGTAACAGACAGGCCCATGGGAAAATCTCAGGGCGAAAAAAGCATTTACCCTCAATTTGAGAGCTATTTTACCAGCTTTACAGGTGCAAGTTACGGCAAGGCCAAATTCAAAGGTGGATATGGCATGCGGGGTGCTTTAGTAATTGGTAAAGGTACCGAGCAACAAAAAGCAGAGTTATGGTTTACTTTTAAGAGCAAACCATTTATGAAAATTCAATCTCCAGAGTTTTTTGTAAGAGACAATAAAATTTCAGTAGAAAAAGCAGAGGTAACCATATACCTAGACAAAGACTCCATTTATCACCCTCAACTCAGTTTTAATTACCTCCTAGATAAAGATAAATTATCTCTATACAGAGACAATAAACTAGGTATGTCTTCTGCCCCTTTCATGGATAACTATCACAATGTTGAGTTTTTTGTAGATCAAATAAGTTGGGATTTAAATAGCCCTAAAATTGAATTAGACAATCTATCTGGAGATGTGCCTGCTATCTTTGAATCCATTAATTACTTTAGAGATATTAATTATGAGCAATTAGGAGCTGTACTATCTTACCACCCGCTCCAACGAATCAAAAAATATTGCGAAGACCGTAAAATTACTAGCTTCGATTTGGATAGCTATCGAAGCACTTTTAAAAGTAATTTAAGCGAAATGAGGACCCAAATGATTGACCTCAACGATAAGGGATTTGTAAACTTTGATGCCGCAAACAACATCGTTTATGTAAAAAGAAAATTAATTGATTATGTAAACGCACACAATGGCAGAACAGATTATGATGCCATCTTGTTTAAGTCATTAATCAGTGGTTTACCTAATGCCCACATTAGTTTAATTAACAATGATTTAGTGGTTCAAGGCGTGCCAAAATTTTTCTTTAGCGACTCGCAAAACGTATACATCTTACCAAAAGAACAAGTGATTACCATGAAGAAAAACCGCAACATGGATTTCTCTGGAAAATTACGTGCGGGAATGGCAGATTTTTATGGAAGCAACTTTGCCTTTGATTACAATAATTTTAAAATTAGGTTAAACAATGTAGACTCCCTTAAATTCTTGTATCCAGATGATTCAGTAGGCATGATGCGTCATGTAAAAAGTGTATTACAAAACATATACGGAACCTTAGAAATTGATCATCCATATAATAAATCTGGGCGAAGAAAATACCCCAAATACCCCATTTTTACTTCTGAAGTTGGTTCACAGGTTTATTATGATTATCCTACTACCATGAATGGAACCTATGATAGAAGTAAGTTTTATTTTAATGTAGATCCATTTACTTTAGATAGTTTGGCAGATTTAAACCTGTATACACTTGCACTAGCGGGCACCTTTTATTCTGGTGGAATTTTACCGGAAATGAAGCAAGAAATTTATTTGCAACCAGATAAATCTTTGGGCTTTTATATTCCAAATGACGAAACTACTAAATACCAATTATATGGCGGAAAAGGTACTGCCACCATGGATTTGCGTTTAAGTAATGACGGATTAATAGGCGATGGTAATCTTTCTTATTTAGCCTCCAGAACCTCTTCGCACCGCTTAGAATTTATGCTCGATTCTATGAATTCGAATAGCTACTTATTCGAAAATGATAGAACCTCCCTGTTTCCTACCGTAATTAATTCAAAAGATGTGTACACCCATTGGATTCCCTACCAAGACACTATGTTTATTACCAATAAAGGGGAACCCATGAAAATTGCCTACGATGGAGCAAAATTATACGGAACCATTATCCTAACGCCCAAAGCCATGAATGCCAAAGGTAATATGGATATTGAAGGGGGTAAATTAGATGCAAACATGTTTGAATTAAAACCAACGGAGGTGCTTTCTGATGATGCCATCTTTAAACAAATGAACCCTAAAGATACTACGCAAGTTGCCTTTGCTACCACCAAAGTAAAAGCTTATGTAAACCTTGAAAAGAAGTATGCAGAATTTACCTATAAGAATTTCCCTGGTATCAATAACTCGTTTATTCTAAATAACTATGTGGGTTCTTTCGAAAAATTAAGGTGGGAAATGATAGAGAAAACACTAGAATTTAATGGACCTGTGAATGCAAAGAACTTCCAAGCGGCTAGCTATTT
Organism: Bacteroidota bacterium; assembly: GCA_947459415.1. GTDB lineage: Bacteria > Bacteroidota > Bacteroidia > UKL13-3 > UKL13-3 > B1. The sequence continues at coordinate 5,213 of CANHDN010000038.1, read as the reverse complement.
ATTAAGCAATAAACGAACGCAAGACAGCCTGCAATATGGGGCTGGCTCAGCAAAATTAAACTTAGGCGATTATGTAATGACGGTTAGAAAAGTCCCTTATATTTACATCGCAGACAGTAAAATTATTCCAGACAGCGGAAAATTGGTGATTCGAGAAAATGCAGAAATTGATTTATTGCTCAATGCCAAAATCTATGCAGATACCCTCAATCAGTATCATGAAATTAATAAAGTAAGCGCTAAAATAAATGGTCGAACAGACCTGATAGGTGCTGGGAATTATACCTATTTAGATAAAAATAAAAAACCACAAACCTTCTATTTTGACAAGGTGTATGTAGCAGATAAAAAGTTTATAGAAGGAAAAACATTAATTCCAGATTCTATCAACTTTATGGTTGGACCCAAAATTGGCTTTAGAGGAAATGCGATTCTGCATTCCTATGATAAAAATTTAGAATACAATGGCTTCTTTAAAGCCATGCACAAGCAATTTTTACCGAAAACAGATTGGTTTAAATCTTCAGCGGTTATTAATCCAGATTCTATATACATTGAAGCTGCCCCGCCATTAACCAACCTAAATAGACAAACCTTAACCAATGGTTTTTTTGTAAGTAATGATTCATCTCATGTTTATCCGGCATTATTTGCTAGGAAGAGAAACCCAACAGACCAAGAACTATTAAAATGCGAGGGAACTTTAACCTATAATGAGAAGTTCGATGAATTAAGATTTGGACCCTACGGTAAAGTTTTTGGATCAGAAAAAAGAGGTAATTTCATGGCCTTAAGTGAAAATAAAAAAATCATTTATGGCGAGGGCAAATTCAATTTTGCATATGCCACATCTGGCTTTGCTTTAAACAGTGCCGGGTATTGTACCTATAATTTAGCAGATACCAGTTTTGGCATGCGTTTAAGCATTGTTTTACTTGCACTTTTACCAGATGCTGCGCAAAAACTTATGGTAGATTCTATCATTGAACAAACCAGCAGTGCCTCGGCAGATTATTATGATAAAAGAGTGATCAAAATTAGCCTACCAGAATTGGTGGAAGAGAAAACCTTCAAACGTTTTGGAGATAATATGGAAGATGAACTCAGCAGCAAATACATGGAAGAATTGCAACAAACTTTTTTCTTTACCGATGTTACACTTGGTTGGAATCAAAGTAAACGTGCATTTATCAGCCAAGGAGATCTGGGCTTACGCAGCATCAATAAATCTTTAATTGAAAGAAAAATTAATGGTAAAATTGAAATCACCAAAAGGCGCGGTGGAGACGATTTTGTAATGTACATTCAGCATGGCAACGGTTCTTGGTATTATTTTAAATACCAAAAAGGCATTATGGCGGCATTAAGTTCAGATTTATTATTTAACAATGCCATTAAAGAAGGACAAGAAAAAATATCAAAAATAAAAGAAGATTACCGCCTAAGAATTGCAAGTATCTCGGATAGGAATAAATTTGTAAGGGCACAAAAACAAGTAACTGAATAAGTATGGAAATTTCACAACTCACCCCACTCCTGTTAGCTGCATACCTCCTAGGGTCAATTCCCTCTGCGGTATGGATTGGAAGGGCATTTTTTAATATTGATGTTCGCGAACATGGCAGTGGAAATGCCGGAGCTACAAACACCTTGCGCGTTTTGGGTAAGCCGGCAGGTATTAGCGTTTTAATAGTAGATCTACTCAAAGGATTAGCTGCAGTAAGTTTACTTCACTTTTTTTCTACACTAGCGCCAGAAACGCAAGTATTTAGAAAACATCAACTATTTCTGGGCTTGGCAGCTGTTATTGGTCACGTTTACCCCATATTTGCAGGATTTAAAGGAGGCAAAGGAATAGCAACTTTATTAGGCATGGTAATAGGAATTAGCTGGCCTGTTGCCATCTTATGTGCACTGGTATTTATCTGTACTGTTTGGCTAAGCAAATATGTTTCTTTAGGTTCTATGATGGGTGCCGCATTTAGTCCTATTTTTGTGCGTTTTATTTATGGAGCAGATGAAACATTTTTCTTGTATTTTTGCTTGGCAATTGCAGGCATGGTAGTGTATACGCATCGTGCTAATATTCAAAGATTAAGAGCAGGAACAGAAAGCAAATTTTCTTTCAATAAAAAACCCGAAATAAATACACCTTAGTGATAACGTATGTTAAAGGAAGTAACTAAATTAGAAGAAGAAGTAGCGGTATTAGACGAGCAAAGTGAATCTTTTCAAGTGCTTTTATACAATGATGATGTAAACACATTTGACTGGGTAATTGAATGTTTAATGCGCATTTGCGAACACGATGCCATACAGGCGGAACAATGTGCCATGTTGGTGCATTACAAAGGAAAGGCTGTGGTAAAAAAAGGTGCCTTAGACGAAATGAAAGAGATTTGCCAAGCTTTGTGTGATTGTGATTTATCGGCAGTGGTTGAATAATATGAATACAGATGTTAGAAAAAGTAGTAAATAACGCCTCAGAGGCCATTCATGATATAGCAGATGGAGCTGTCATTATGTTAGGAGGATTTGGTTTATGCGGAATTCCAGAAAATTGCATTGCAGCCTTGGTTCAGAAAGGAAGTAAAAACCTTACCTGTATCTCTAACAACGCGGGTGTAGATGATTTTGGAATTGGCTTAATGCTTAAAACCAAACAGGTAAAAAAAATGATTTCCTCTTATGTTGGCGAAAATGCAGAATTTGAAAGGCAATTATTGAGTGGAGAATTAGAGGTAGAACTTATTCCACAAGGAACCTTAGCCACCCGTTGCATGGCAAGCGGTTATGGAATGCCTGCCATATACACACCAGCTGGGGTTGGAACCGAGGTAGCCATTGGCAAAGAAACGCGCGAGTTTAATGGAAAAACCTATCTATTGGAACATGCTTTTAACAGCGATTTTGCAATCGTTAAGGCCTGGAAAGGTGATACGCATGGAAACTTAATTTTCAGAGCCACATCCAGAAACTTTAATCCCTTAATGGCCATGGCTGGTAAAATTACCATCGCAGAAGTTGAAGAATTGGTTCCTGCCGGAACATTAGACCCAGATTGTATTCATACACCAGGTATCTATGTGAACCGAATTTTTAAAGGCAGTAATTACGAAAAACGCATCGAACAAGTAACCACCACCCAAAGAGATTAAACCAGCTTTTCGCTGAGCTTTTGTATGGCTTTCTTGGCAGATTTACCTTCATATATAATCTGAAATACGGTGTCTAATATGGGCATTTTCACCAGCATTTTTTCGTTTAATTCATGCAAGTTTTTGGTAGCATAATAACCCTCTGCAATCATTTTCATTTCTAATTGAGCGGCCTGAACCGTATAGCCTTTGCCCAGCATATTACCAAAGGTTCTATTTCTGCTATGAACAGAATAGCCCGTAACCAATAAATCTCCTAAATACGCCGAATGATTAATTTTTCTATCGGTATCGGTAATATTTCTTAAAAATCGTTTCATTTCGCGGATACTATTACTCATGAGCACCGCCTGAAAATTATCTCCATAACCCAAACCATGGCAAATACCGGCAGCCACTGCATATATATTCTTAAGCACTGCGCCATATTCCGTACCTCTTACATCTGAGGAAACTACCGTGCGTATGTAATCATTGTTTAAAAGCGCTGCAAAACCGCGCACCATCTCATTCCCCAAACCAGCAATGGTTAAATAAGATAACTTTTCATTGGCTACCTCTTCGGCATGGCAGGGTCCAGAAATAACTAAAATTCGCTTCTCTTCAATGCCATAATGATCTATAAAATAGTCTCCAACAATTTGTTTGGTAGTAGGCACTAAACCCTTGATGGCACTTACAATTACTTTATCTTTAAAAATATCTTTGGGCAAATTTTCCAATGCACTTTCTAAAAATGCAGCAGGGATGGCAATTACCAAGGTATCTGCCTCGCTAACCAATTCTAGTAAGTTGGCACTAATCTGTATGTGCTTTGTATCAAATTCTATAGAACTAATATAATCTGGGTTATGCTTATGCTGCCTCATGTATTCAGCCTTTTCTTCTGAACGAACCCACCAACTTAATGAACTTAACTGAGACTTACCGCTAGCTTTATTTTCACTTAGTATTTTCATTAATGCGGTGGCCCAAGAACCGCCGCCAATCACTGCTATTTTTTTTAAATGCTCCATCCCATTCATATTTCGGCTGCAATTTACATTTTCAATATAAATAAAAAAGGACTCCTTACATTGGAGTCCTTTTTTTTATTCGACTTAGATTCACGCTTTAAACTTAGTTAGTTCCGTTTTCCGGACGTGGCTCGCGCGGTGGGCGCGGCCCTCTATCGTCTCTGCGTTGACCATCTCTTGGCGCGCGATTAGGATCTCTTGGCGGACGGTTTTCTCTAGGCGCTGGTTCAACATAGCCCTCTGGTTTAGGTAATAGCACTTTTCTGCTTAATTTAAGTTTACCTGTTTTTTGATCAACCTCAATTAATTTTACTTTTACTTCTTCACCCACTTGGAAAACACCTTCCATGGTAGCCAATCTGCTCCAGCCTATTTCTGAGATGTGTAATAAACCATCTTTACCTGGCATAATTTCTATAAAGGCACCAAAATCTACAATAGATTTTACCTTACCTACATACTCTGCTCCTACCTCTGGAATGGCTACAATCGCACGAATCATACCTAGCGCTTTTTCTAAACTTTCTTTGTTGCTAGATGCTACTTCTACAATACCAAAATTACCTTCTTCGGTAATAGAGATGGTAGCACCTGTTTCGCGCTGCATACCCTGAATAATTTTACCACCAGGCCCGATAACTGCGCCAATAAAATCTTTATCAATAGTTAAAGTTACGATGCGCGGAGCATTTGGTTTGTAATCTGCATTAGGTTCAGCAATGGTTTTATTCATCTCATCCATAATGTGTAAACGGCCAGCTTTAGCTTGATTTAAAGCAGTTTCAACCATTTCCCATTTAAGACCATTGATTTTAATATCCATTTGGCAAGCAACAATACCGTTTTTGGTACCAATTACTTTAAAATCCATATCTCCTAAATGATCTTCATCACCCAAAATATCAGATAATACTGCAAATTTACCAGTCTCTTCATCGTTAATTAAACCCATGGCAATACCACTTACAGCACCTTTTACTTTAATACCGGCATCCATTAATGCCAATGATCCTGCACAAACGGTAGCCATAGAAGAAGA
>CANHDN010000037.1 GCA_947459415.1 Bacteroidota bacterium | reverse complement strand
CACTTGTAGTAGGTAAAATTCTTCGAAAATAGATCCTTGGCTTAAATATGGATGTGGTATTTACTCCAACTCCTGCATCTTTAATAGTGGCAATAATGGTTCTATTCAAGGTGCTACTGGTATTGCTTAATGGCTCATAAACTATGGATGGAGCAAAAATGTCTATCTTACTGTAATTTCCTGCATCTGCACCAATATCATTGGGCGAATTGTTTTGTCTTAATTCTCCCTCAAAATCTGTTTCAATTTCAGGAATATACTTACCGCTACCTTCTGCCGAACTGCTACTTTGAAGTTTTAGGGAAAGATTGTTGCTGTTTCCATTTGGGTTCACAAAATTAGGGTCACCAATACCTGTGTTAAAGTCCATAAAGGTAATGGATCGCCACGCGTGAATATTAGTGTAATCGGTTACATTTATTCTGCCAAAAATTCCTCCAGCATTGGGCGCGTAGTATATATTGTGGTCTAATGTTAAGCCATTTAAATTAAACTGAGAAAAACAAATGCTGTAATGTTTACCTGTTCCGCTCACATTGCTTCTGGCATTATAAAATATATTATTTATAATATTTCGTGTACCATTGGCTAGATCAGAATTAAAAAACGCATAACTATTTAAATTATTTGCACCCAAATTATTACCACCAATAAATATAGAATTATGATAATATGAATTTGAATTGGTACTATTATAATCATGAATACCAATATATGAATGATTCCCTGTGATGTTATTACCATTACTATCTATACCAATACGAATGATATTATTGGAGCTAACACAAAATTGATTGCTATTTTGTATGCCATAAATAGTAGATCCGCTCGTAGAAGAAGAAGCAAGGGTATGGATGAAGTTATTTATTAAAGTATTGGTTCCACTGATAGAATTAATATACCTAATTCCAAATACATTGTTCATGTTTGGGTTAGCAGAATTTGTTGCATAAATATTATGTATGGTATTGAAGCTACAAACCTGGTCTGGACCACTACTTGCATGCCATATACCTACAGCTGGTGCATTGTATGAATTTTGTGATATTACACTTTTTGAAAGTAACTTGAAAATAGTATTTCTACTCACATGAAAACTTCCGGCAGAGCTTATATAAATGCCACATACATTGGCATTGCTATCTGTATTATTAGCGTGTAGATTTGCAATTAAATTTCCGCTTATACTATTCTGTGAAGCTCCTGATGGTCCAATGATACCATAGGTGTATGCTTTGCTTTGATTATGAATATTATTAGATTGTGTTGCGCTTCCAATGGTATTATCTGTGATTAATAAATTAGGAACAGCACTGGCAATTCTAATACCTGCAAATTGAATATTACCTAGTCCGCTTGATCCTATATTAAATCCTGTAATTGTGTTATAACTTATTTGTGTTTCATCATATGAGCTACCACCACCCAGATAAATTGCAGCAAAGTCTGAAGTTCCGGTGCTATTTGTTATATTAATTTTAAGGCTGTTTAGCTCTGAACCTAATTGATTGCCACTAACGTTAAATGAGCCGTTTATTAAATGTAAAATCGAACTAATTCCTGCGCTACCTGTCCAATTCAAATGAATATTTTGAATGTAGTTGCTTAAAATCACATTCGTATTACTTGCAGAAAGATTTAAACGTATAAAATTTGTAAATCCATTACCTGTGTATTGACTTGCCATGCCACCGCAGCTGGGAGCTGAACCTCCAATATAATTGCCAATGATGGTATAATTTGAACCACTTGCCAAATGCATGGCACCTGCATAGGTTAAATTAATATTTCTTGTGCTACTTTGAAAAAAAGAGTTATTTGAAATAAACCAAGAATTGCTTCCTGAACCAATAAAAATCCCATAACTTGGATTTGAAGCATTATGATAATTGTAAATGTTATTATTATAGATGCTATTATATAAATTGGGAGCATTTGTGTTTCCTCCAGAAAAAATCCCATTCATGGGCGTATTGATACTATCCTTAATACTATTATTAAATATTGAATTGTAATTATTCCCCGTCGCAAATGAACTACCTAAAAAGTTAATAACTCCAGAATTGTTACTCTGTGTTGACCCTAAAACTCTGCAGTTGCTAATGGTATTGTTGCTACTTCCGTGAATAAAACTAACAGCACTTCCAGAACTATTCGCATTGTGAATTTGGATATACTCTGCAGGACCTAGTCCGCCTCTTTGTCCATCAATTGTTAAGTAATTTGTTTCGTTAAATGAAAAAGTACTACTTGTATTTGATGTAAAAATGATTGGATTTATTACCGCAGCGTGAGGTCTTATGGTAATCGTATTGGAATTATTTGTAAGTAAATTGCCAAATACCAAAGGGTAGCTTTCTATACTTGGCGAATAAGAATTCATGAGTTCCAAGACCAAAGATCCATCAACTCCCTTCGACCTAATATCATTGCATGCATTTCCAATGCTTGTATAATCACATAAAGTTGGACAAATGGTTTTTATTCCACTTAATAAACCTGCTGCAGTGCTTGTATTTCCTTGAGAATAATTTACGGGAAGACTTCCTTCATTGCAAGCAAACACCCTAAAATAATATCGATTTCCTGGAACTAAACCGCTAAAATTTTGCTGATAACTTGTTCCTATTCCACTTGAATTTAATGAATTAATGCTGCTGATAAGGTTGTAATTGATATCATCAGAACTCATGTACACTAAAAAATAGGTTTCAGAATTACTGCTATCATTCCAATTTAAGGTAAGTTGTGTACCCGTTACATTGCTATAAGATAATACAGATGGGATATTGGGTATCTGAAATTTTGGAATAAAAGAGTAGGATTGACCACTATTGGGTTTGGTATTTAATGTAGTTGTTTCTGTCAGGGTACTGGTATCAAAGGTGTTATTACTTGTACTGGTAAGGCATAAAAAGTTTCGTGGCCCAGTATTTGTATTAGTAATTCCAATACTTGCGCTTGGTGCATTCAATAAACCAGATTCATTTCTGTATATAAATTCTATTTTACTATCGGCTTCGGATAACCTTAACTGAAAAGAAATACCTGGATTTATGGCTAATGAACCCCAGCGAGCATTCTGCCATTGCATTACAAAAGTTCTGTTCGGTGCATTACCTATTGTTTGATAGCTTAGATCGCTAATTGCACTAAAGTTTAGGTTATCCCAAAGTGGCGCAATAATCGGACGTGGTGAAATGGCACCTCCACCTGTACTTAAATTATTGGCAGAATTTGCAGGGTTAGTAATACTAGCTCCTAAGGCAATATAACCATTTGTTGATACTGATAAAGAGGTATAGGCTACACTATTGTATATAAAAACAAATCCAATGGGTATGTTATTGGCATTTCCATCATTTAAATTACCAGTGAGGGTAAGTGAAGTTCCAGCACTTATAGGCACATATACAGAAGCAGCCGGACTAAAAAAATAATTTACAACACTTTGTCCATTGGCATGTTGTATGGGTAGAAAAAAATAGGCTAGAACTAAGAAAAAAAAATAGATTTTTCTCATAAAGCGCAGAATTTTAGAGTGGTAATATACTTAATTTTTTCTTAAAAACTAGTTTTAATAAAAAAACACCTTTTACCTATTAGCTTCTTTAAAAGCTAATTTCTACTTCAGGCAACTCTCGCCTAATGCGATCTTTTTCTTTTTCTCCAAGTGGATTCCCACTTAAATTTAAAGTTTTTAATTTTCGTAATCGCTTCAGATTAGGAGGTAAGGAGCCTATTTGGTTATTCTCTAAATTAAGCTCCTCTAGTTTTACCAAGCCAATAATGGTTCGGGGTAAATACAACAATTGATTATTGCTTAAATCTAATGTCGATAATTTCTTTAATTGGTTTATTTCTTGGGGTAATTCAGTAATTCTATTATTATTTAGCTTAGCTATAGTTACGTTTTTTAAAAAATAAATACTTCCAATATTTTCTATGGAATTAAAAGATAAGCTAATTTGTTTTATGTAATAACCTTGCTCAAAAACTTTATTTACATCTTTTAATTCATTAAAGCTTAAATCTACTACTTCTAAATACTTTAATTGATTAAACGATCTAGGTAGCCTTCCTAGCTTATTTTTGCTTAGATTTATTTCTTTTAAGTCTCTTAAGTTTTTAATATTGCTCTGTATTTTTTCAATATTATTTTCACTAATGTCTAAATAGAGTAAATTCTTCATTTTGAAGACTTGCTTGGGTAATTTGTTGTAATTTTTATCTGTTAATACAAGTTTCCTAACCTCTTTTATTTCCATTAAAGCAGAATCTAAATGAGCATAAGTTTTAAAACTAGATTTCCCATAATTTAATTCAAAAATGGGTTTAGGGGAGCAGTTTAGCATACTTATGTAAAATCTATTGTCTTTGTTATGGGCAATTTCACCCTTAGCCACTAAATCAATTCTCAGATTTTCAATATCCTTTTCTAGTGTATATAAGCCACCATTGGTAATTTTTGCCAGATAGGCTAAATGGGTATTTACACCAAATTCTTGGTTGTAACCACAAACAATGATTCGAACGGGTTTACTAATTTTATAAGCTAATTCAATATCTCTTATACAGGCAAAATTATCAGCAATCATAATAATTTCTTTGTGTTGAGGAAAACGTTCAATAGATGTTAAAATCGCCTCTATGTTATTTTCAGGCCTGTCACCTCCTCCGCCATTTAATCTCACAAAATTAAATAGATTTAAAATGCTGGGAATATCAGAAGCTTCTGCAGAATAAATACCCCCAGTTTCACCAATAATTTTCTGTGCAGTAGTTTTTCCATCGCCATCATTAAACAAGCTTAAAAATCGAATGCCTGAGTGTTTATAATTATTTAAATGCCAATGCAAAACTTGCGCACCATATCCATACATACTACCTGTCCAATCATTAATTACTAAAGCATCTGTCCATTCAGGATGTCTATCCATTACCTTCCATACCACCGAGTCTGAAAAGGGATTGTGTTTTAAATACTCATTAATTTGTTTTTTGAATTGCATCATCTCCAAAGGGCTTCTTTCATTCAATGGTATCTTGTTTTTTATGGTTAGTTCCTTTGCCAAATATTGTTGAATGATATGCCTTTGAATATCTATATTTTTTCCATCAATTAGGTTTCTAATAGAATCATTGAGTAAGGTATTTTCTTTTAATCCATTGATGGTTTTTATTAATTCCGTAGAAGTACTTTGGCTCCCATAATCTGTTTGAACCAACTTAGGTCCATTGGCAGAACTGTCTTTTTTATCAGTGTTTTCTGCCTCTTCTTCTGAAGTTCGATACCAAATAACTACCCCATGAAATAATGAATTTACCTGCTCATCATTTTCTATATGTGTTTGTAATATGGTTCTCCAGATAATGCTTGTATCATTTAAACTTGGGTCTAATTCAAATAATCGAATTAATCTATTACATAGTAGCGGGTATATTTCTTTGTATTCTCCGTCTTTTACAGGGTATCGTGAATAAACAATATCCACACGATAAGGGTATACTGTATCTTTTATATTACTCCATACATTCGGTGCTATAAATTTTGAACTCCTCAAGCCATTTCTTAAAAATACGGCCTTTTTACCTTTAGCTAATGTATATTCAGGAATGTTTATTTCTTTAAAATGAGATTTAATCTCTGGTCCGAATTTATTGGGGCTATGGAGTTTTTTAAGATTAAATTCTGTTTGGCCAAAAGCAGATATAATACAGAATAGGTTCAGCACCATACAGAGAAAAGATGGTGTGACTATTTTTTTATTAAAAATGGTTTTGTGCATAAACATTGCTTAGGATACAAGTATAAGTCTTGTAAATTAGTTTTTCAAAGCTCTTTTTTTTTCTAAATTGCAATGTTTGATTATACCTAACCCACTGTATTATTATGTCAAAGAATTTAAGTGAACTATCTGGAAGAAAAGGTTTAGATCGCAATTTGTTTGAGGAGCTCGGAATATTAGCTAAAGATACTGGAACCCCCTCAGCAAAGTCAATGGATGAATTGGCAGAGGAGTTCTTAATTGGGAGTGCCAATGTGTATGGTACCACTACTTTCTACGACTTTCTAAGGCCAGAAAATAGGGGTAAAAAGGTATATGTGTGTAATGGTAGCTCCTGCTTAACTTCTGGCAAGCAAAATGCCGTTGCAGATAAATTGAAAGTAAATTTTGGTTCAGACCAAGTAGGTGAAATGTGCTGCTTGGGTCGATGCCACGAGAATGCAGCTTTTCATTACCAAGGGCAAAACTATTCGGGAAAGGCTATTGAAAATTTAGATGAGGTTAAAAAAGGTAGCTATCCCATTCAAGAAAAATACCATGTGGGTAGCCACGGCAATCAAATATTAACGAGTAGGCCTGAACCAATAGATTCTTTTTATGAACTTTGGGCAAATGTACTAAAAGCAACTCCAGAGGCAGCTTTGGAAGAACTTAAACTGTCTGGTTTAAGGGGTAGAGGTGGCGCCGGTTTTCCGATTGGATTTAAATTAGAATCGGCTAAAAATACACCCAATGCAACCAAGTTTATTGTGTGTAATGCAGATGAAGGTGATCCAGGTGCATATAGTGACAGGTATTTGTTGGAAGAGCAAGTGCATTTGGTTTTACTTGGGATGATGATAGCGGGTTATGTAATGGGTGCTCATACGGGTGTGTTATATATTCGAGCAGAATACCCGGTTTCAATTCAAAATACCAGAGATGCCATCACACAATTGAGAGCACTTAATTTGATTGGCAAAAATATTTTTAACTCGGGTTTCGATTTTGATTTTAAGGTTATTCCTGGCCTAGGTGCATACATTTGTGGAGAAGAAACGGCATTGCTTAATAGCATAGAAGGGCAAAGGCCAGAAGTACGTGTTAGACCGCCGTACCCAACCCAACAGGGTTTGTTCAATAAACCTACAGTAGTAAATAATGTAGAGACCTTGGCTAATATCCCATTTGTAATTAAAAATGGAGGCGCTGCTTTTGCAGCTATTGGTAGGGGGAAATCGAGTGGTACAAAACTAGTTTCATTGGATGGCTTTTTTAATAGACCAGGTATTTATGAGGTAGAAATGGGAACGCCTTTGTCTGTTGTTGTAAATGAACTTGGAAAAGGTTTTAAATCGGATGTAAAAGCCATGCACATTGGTGGTCCGCTGGGCGGATTGGTGCCTGTTACTAAATTAAATGATTTGACAATGGATTTTGAATCGTTTGCTGCAAATAAGTTTTTATTGGGTCATGCTTCTATTGTTTGTTTGCCGCATGATTACCCTATTATAGATTACATAGAACATTTGTTTCAGTTCACAGCTCATGAAAGTTGCGGAAAATGTTTTCCATGTCGTTTGGGTTCAACCCGTGGTTATGAATTAATAAAAGGCGCTAAGGAAGGTAAAACCATGGATAGGGTTTTATTTCATGATTTAATTGAAACCATGGAGATTGGCTCTTTATGTGCTTTGGGTGGCGGCTTGCCTTTGCCCATTAAAAATGCACTTACTTATTTTAAAGATGAATTAGCTCCCTATTTTACGGCTTAAAAATACGATCATGAATACAATTGCTTATATAGATAATGTGGCTTATGAGGTTTTGCCGGGCGAAACTATTCTAGCATTTATAAACAGGGTTCAGGGCAAACAAACGGTGCCCACTTTATGCGATGCGCCAAATTTAGATCCTTACGGTGCTTGCAGGGTGTGCAGCGTAGATGTAGCGCTGGCGCAAGATGGTCCGGCTAAAGCACAAGCTTCTTGTCATACGCCTGTGATGGCTAATTCGTTTATCTATCCGCACTCAGATAGAATTCAAAAGCTACGCAAAAATATTGTTGAACTAGTTTTAACCGATCATCCACTCGATTGTTTAACTTGTGAGGTAAATAATAATTGTGAACTTCAAACAGTAGCAGCTCAAGTTGGTGTTCGCGATGTACGATATCCGGAGGGTAAAAATCACTTAGATAGAAAGAAAGATTTAAGTCACCCATACATGACCAGCGATATGAGCAAGTGTATCAACTGCTCGCGTTGTGTGCGTGCTTGTGATGAGGTTCAAGGTCAATTTGTGTTAAGTATGGCGGGTAGGGGATTTGATAGCCATATCGTAAAAGGCCAAGATACCACATTTAACCTCAGCGATTGTGTAAGTTGTGGTGCTTGCGCTCAGGCTTGTCCTACTTCTGCTATAAGCGATGTATTTGAATCTAAATCGGTAGCAGTAGACAAAAAAGTTAGAACGGTTTGTACTTATTGTGGCGTGGGTTGCAACTTAGAAGTATCTGTAAAGGCAGGTAAGGTAAAGTCTATTCAGGCGCCTTATGATGCCAAGGTAAATCAAGGACATACCTGTTTAAAGGGACGTTTTGCATTTTCATTTTATAACCATGGAGATCGGATCAAAACGCCGCTCATCAGAAAAAATGGGGTCTTAGAGCCTGCCACTTGGGATGAGGCCTATGCTTTTATAGCGAAAGAATTAACCCGAATCAAAACAGATTTTGGCCCAGATTATATTGCAGGTATTTCTTCTGCGCGTTGCACCAATGAAGAAAATTACCTCATGCAAAAGTTTATGCGAGCAGTAATTGGTACTAATAATATTGATAGTTGCGCACGTGTTTGTCACTCACCAACTGCCTTGGGTATGCAGCGTACTTTTGGAACTGGTGCCGCTACAAATTCAGTTGTAGATTTAAAATATACCGATTGTATGATGGTGATTGGTGCCAATCCAACTGCTGGTCATCCGGTAACTGGTGCTAAGATTAAGCAGCAAGCCATGAAGGGCAAAACCTTAATTGTGATTGACCCAAGAAGAACCGAATTGGCCAAATATGCCAATTACCATTTGCAGCTTAGACCCGGCACCAATGTGGCTATGTTGAACATGATGTTGTATTTTATTATCTCAGAAAATAAGGTAAACACATCATTTATTTCGGACAGGACTGAGGGCTACGAATCATTTAAAGAGCATATCCTACAACTAAACATAGATGAGCTCGAAAGCATAACTGGTGTAAATAAACAACTCGCCAAAGAGGCGGCATTGGCTTATGCATCGGCTCAAAACGCTATGTCTTTTCATGGTTTGGGTGTTACAGAACAAGCGCAAGGTACGTTTACCGTAATGCTTATTGCAGATTTGGCCATGATTACAGGTAATATTGGTAGGAGAGGTGTGGGGGTAAATCCCTTGCGCGGACAAAACAATGTGCAAGGTGCGGCAGATATGGGCTGTCAGCCGCATCAAGGTGCGGGTTATTTAGATGTTACTATCCCAGAAAATCACCAAAAATATGAAGCATTTTATGGAGCCCAATTACCGCTTCATATTGGGTATAAAATTCCTCAAATGTATGATGCTTCGCTCAACGATAAACTAAAAGCACTATGGGTAATCGGGGAAGATATGGCTCAAACCGACCCTAACACACAGCATGTGGTAGCAGCGCTTAAAAAGTTAGATTTGTTTATTGTGCAAGAGCTCTTCATGACAGAAACTGCTAACCTAGCCACCGTAGTTTTACCAGGTGCTTCATTCTTAGAAAAGAGCGGCACGTTTACCAATGGCGAGCGTCGTATTCAAAGAGTTAATAAGGTGGTTGAGCCATTAGCAGGTACCAAAACAGATGGACAAATTGTGGCAGAGCTTATGACCTATATGGGCTATCCACAATTGGAACATGACCCAGATTCTTTGTTGAATGAAATTTCTCAAATAGTGCCATTTTTTGCTGGTGTAAAATGGAGTGAATTAGGAGAAAATGGTAAACAGTGGCCGGTGGATCTAAGTGGAAAAGATACCGAAATTTTGCATCAGGATACCTTTAAACGAGGCTTAGGTAAGTTTGTGGGCAACGATTTTAAAGAGTCGCCAGAGATTGTAAAAAATGGTAAGGAATATCCTTATATCATAACTACAAATAGAGAATTAGAACATTATAACTGCGGAACTATGACGCGCAGAACTAAAAATGTAGAAATATTAACCGAAGATGTGCTTCTTATTTGCAAAGAAGATGCAGATAAACATCAGATCAAACATGGAGATATGGTTTGCGTGGAGTCTGCGCGCGGCAAAATAGACATTAAAGCAAAAATTACGGATGAAGTAAAGCCTGGTGTGTTAAGCAGCACTTTCCATTTTCCCGAAATTATGCTCAATAATATCACTTCAAGCGAACACGATTCAGAGGCTATGTGTCCAGAGTATAAAGTAGTTTCTGTAAGAATCAGAAAAAGTAAAGGCGAATATAAAACCAAGCCACAAAAAGAAATGGTATAAGTGCTTTCGCGCTTATACCATTTCTAATAAAATCGTTAAGGTAAGTTTTTTTAACCTTCAATAAAATCTCCCATTAATGAGAATTTTTCTATTCTGGTCTGAACCAATTTATCTGGTTCTGTGCCAACAATCTGATCTAATTCCGAAACAAGATGTTTTTTGAATATTTCATAAGTTTCTGAAATATTCATGTGCGCGCCACCCAAAGGTTCTGGTATTACTCCGTCAATTAATTTGTTATTTAACATATCGTTTGCAGTTAACTTTAATGCCTCTGCTGCTTTCTCTTTATGTTCCCAACTTCTCCAAAGAATAGAAGAGCAAGATTCTGGAGAGATAACCGAGTACCAGGTGTTTTCCATCATTAAAACACGGTCTCCTACACCAATACCCAATGCACCACCAGAGGCACCTTCACCTATAATGATACATATGATTGGAACTTTAAAAACACTCATTTCATATAAGTTCCTAGCAATGGCTTCACCTTGTCCACGTTCTTCAGCTTCTAGTCCGGGTGAGGCACCCGGAGTATCAATTAAACAGACAATCGGGAGTTTAAATCTTTCTGCCATTTTCATTAGACGCAGGGCTTTTCGGTATCCTTCTGGATTAGGCATTCCAAAATTCCTATACTGACGCTGTTTGGTATTTCTTCCCTTTTGTTGGCCAATTACCATAACACTCATTCCATTGATAGATGCAAATCCACCAACCATGGCTTTATCATCCTTTACGGTTCTATCGCCATGTAGTTCAATAAAATGTTCAAAACAGTGTTCTATATAGTCTAAGGTATATGGTCTTTCTGGATGTCTGCTAATTTGAACGCGTTGCCATCCATTCAAGTTTTTGTATACTTCTTTTTTGGTTTCAAGAATTTTTTCTTCAAGCTCTTTCATTTTAGCTTGCATATCTACTTTTCCTTTTTCGTGAACTTTTCTTACCTCTTCTAATTGGTCTTCAAGTTCTTGAATTGGTTTTTCAAAATCAAAGTGTGCCATGTTATTTTGTTAATGATGCATTGAATGCGAGGTGCAATTTTAAGTAATTAAAAGAATTTACAAAATTTTTAAAATAGTACTTGACAAGTAAAGTAATATTTTTATATTTGCACTCCCCAAAAGGAAGAGAGGAGCGGTAGTTCAGCTGGTTAGAATACGTGCCTGTCACGCACGGGGTCGCGGGTTCGAGTCCCGTCCGCTCCGCCAGTCTAAAAAAAGCCTTTACTAGAAATAGTAAAGGCTTTTTTATTTCAATCCAAATTTAAATAGGCATTAACTAAAATTCCTTGGTTATTCTGAAAAACAGGTTGCCCATTTACCTGCCTTCCAAATTGTAGAATTTGATTGAGATATCCAGCCTCTATTCTGTAATTTTTATTCCATTGGTAACCCAGCAAAATTCCAAAACGGTTTTGGTCAAACACATTCGCTTGTACATTTTTACCAAAGCCTATAAAAACCTCGTTATACATAGCCCAAAAGGGTGTTTTATCACTTATGGCTGAACCAACAAATGGTGCCTGCATCCTAAACATATAACGCATTCTATGTAACAAAGGATACGAATCTTCCTTGCTTAAACTTGGCAGGCTATACCTACCCACAAATCGTTGTTCTAACATAAATCGGTGCGAAAATGATAAGTTATTTTCGGCATGACTCAGCTGCGCCATCTGAAAAACACGATGCTCAGTAAAATTTTTGCCAAAGCTGTTTAATGGAATTTCACCATAGTTAAAGGTTTCAATCCATCCATAACCGGCCCGCAACAAAATACCCTTGCTTGCTTGGTAATTTAAACCCACACGCAATAAACTTTGTTGCCAATCTGTAATAATATTGTCTCTACGCCACTGGTATTCGGTATGAATTCCAATCTTCTTACTTAATTTAATAGTGCCAAAATAATTATACCATCCAATATTTTCTTTGGTTTGTAGTCTGTTGTTTTGCGCATGTGTAGACCAAGAAAAATAAGTAATGAATGCAAAGAAAAAATATTTTACTTTCAAGTTTATGTTTTTTATAAAAGCAAATTAGATATTATTTTTACAAATACACAATCTTACTTACTATTGGGCAAACCTTACTCAACATGGCGCTCACGCCGCAGTATTTATCCATACTAAGTTGAACCGCTTTTTGCATTTTATCGTGATCTTCAGTTTTTATAAAATAAGTTAAGCGAATTTCAGTATAAATCCTCGGATGCTCATCGCCTAAATCTGCTTCAACTGCAATGTTAAAATTAGAATAGCTAACCTTCATCTTGTTTAACAAAGATACCACATCCATGCCAGTACATCCTGCTAACGAGGAGAGAATGAGGGGTTTCGGACTAGGACCTTTGTTCTCGCCTCCACTTGCTTCTGAGGTATCTAGTGTTATATGGTGACCGTTTATTTCGGTATCAAATTCCATTTGACCAACAAAGCGTGTGTTGGATTTGTGTATTGTTGACATATTATTCTTAAGATTGGGTTAGACTTTTAAGTGAATGCCAGGAACCACCGTTAAAGGCTTGTAATCCGTTTCGCTTTAAATAATTACTAGCTTGCGAACTTCTCATGCCACTGGCACAAACACAAATAATTGGACTGTTTAATTTCTTAATAGATTCAAGTTTAGCTGCGAGTTTAGGTAATGGAATATTTTTCGACCCTTGAATATGTCCGCCACTATATTCACCCTCGCTGCGCACATCAATAATTACGGCACCTGCCGCCAATTGTTCTTTAATTTCTTCGTTTCCCTTACCAGAGAATAACGACTTAATATACTGTAACATAATAGTTATTTAAATTGTTGAATAATGGCAGATAATTGATTAGCTGGTACAACACCGCTCTGCCTCCAAAGTGTTTTACCTTCCTTAAATAAAATGAGTGTAGGTACGCCTTGCACCTGAAAATGCGCAGCAGCCTGTGGATTCTTATCCACATCTACTTTAATAATTTTTACAGCATCACCCATCTCCCCAGCAACCTGGTCTAATATAGGCGACATCATCTTACAAGGCCCGCACCAAGTGGCTGTAAAGTCTACTAATACGGGTGTTTCCCCATTAATTAAATCGTTAAATGCTGACATATTTTTGAGTTATAAATTATGAGTTATAAATTATGAGTTTGATTTTGTGTCTAGATTCTGGACTCTGAATTCTGGATTCTGGATTCTCGTTTCCAAAAACTACTTCCTAAAGATATCACCAAGCAGTCCACCCATTAGTGTGCCATACAAAGTGCTGTTTACCGGGTTAGAAGTTATCGCGCAGGTTCCATCTGCGCAACCCACAAAGTAGTAATACGCATACCCCGCCAAAGCCCCCAGCCCCGCGAAAATTAGAATCATTTTGTATTTTTTGATATAGTTAGTCATTTGTCTACATATTACAATCGCATTGCTCTATACATGCTAAAACTGCCGTTAAATTAAGCTCCTTTAAACTATAGTATGCACTTGTTCCTTCGCGTCTTACACTCAATAAGCCTTTTGTTTTCATGTTTGTTAAATGGTGCGAAAGTAAAGATTGCTCACAACCCGTTTTCTCAATTAGCTCGTTTACTGTTAATTCTGCTGTTTCTTGCAACTGCGCAATTACAGCCAATCGTGTGGGATGTGCAATAGTCTTTAGAATATAAGCCGCTTTCTCTAACTTGTTTTTATCTAGCTTCATTTCGTTTACAAATATATGAACATATTTTCATATTTCAAGTTTTTTCTACATATTTTTTTCTTATTGATAAACAATCAGTCATTTCTATTTTATTTGTACTATGAATATCGGCTTCGATGCTAAACGAATCTTTTACAACAAAACTGGCCTAGGCAATTACGCTCGCTCTTTAGTTTCCGGTCTGAACCAAATAGCACCGCAGCACCACTATCATTTGTTTACACCAGGCACTCGAGTTTATGCAGATTTTTTGGAAAACGAGCCCAATGTGTACAGACATTTTCCAAGTGGATTAGTAAATAAAAAACTGCCTTCGATCTGGCGCTTCAACTCAATTAGTAAAGACATAAAAGAGGCAGATATTCAAATTTATCATGGATTAAGCAATGAATTGCCTAGCACTTTGGTTCAACCCGAAATAAAGAGAGTGGTAAGTATACATGATTTAATATTTTTAAAATTTCCACATTTGTATCCTTGGCTTGATAGAAAAATATATCATAGAAAATTTAGACATGCTATTATGGAAGCAGATTTAGTGTTGGCCACATCTGAGCATACTAAGAAAGATATTTTGAATTATTATGACTGTGATGCTTCAAAAATTGAAGTTCTTTATCAAAGTTGTGATGCGCAGTTTTCGCAACAAATAAGCCAAGAACAGCGACAAAAAATTAAGCGCAAGCATGGCTTAAGCAGAGAATTTATTATTAGTGTGGGTACCTTAGAGCAAAGAAAAAATCATGTCAATTTATTAAAAGCCTTTATTAAGAGTGACCTACACGATATAGATATTTTGCTCATAGGTAAAAAGGCAGATGCATATCCGGCACTTATTAAGTTTGTGCAAGAACATAGGCTACATGATAGGATTAAATTTATACACGATGCACCTTTTGCAGATTTTCCTGCCTTGTACCAAGCTTCTTTGGGTTTGGCATACATTAGTAAATACGAAGGTTTTGGGATTCCAATTTTGGAAGCAATGCAGTCTAAAATTCCAGTATTAACCGGAACATTATCTTCTTTGCCAGAAGTAGCAGGTAAAGCAGCTTTTTATGTGCATCCAGAAAATATAAATGAAATTTCTCAAGGGTTAAATGCATTAGTTTATAACCAACATAAAAAACAAGAAATACTAAGTTTAGCTGAGCTTGAACTACCTAAATTTAATATAGAAACCATCTCTACTCAATTATTAGGAGCATACAATCGTATACTTTCTTAGTTCATTCTAGCAATTTTTTATACCTTTGTGGAGTGAATATTCCATTGCATGACCCTATATTTAAAAAGCTTTTAACCATTGTTGAGAGCAAAAAACAAGACGCATTTATCATTGGTGGTTTTGTGCGTGATTTTGTTTTGGGTCGACCATCTAAAGATATTGATGTTGTAGTGGTAGGAGATGGAATTGAATTTGCAGAAGCGTTTGCAGCATCCTTAAATAGTAAAACAGATTTAGTTGTATTTAAAAACTTTGGCACGGCCATGGTAAAAACCCAAGATTGGGAGATTGAATTTGTAGGTGCTCGGAAAGAAAGTTATAGCAAAGAAAGCAGAAAACCTGCTGTAATACCTGGATCAATTAAAGATGATCAATTAAGGAGAGATTTTACAATTAATGCACTCGCAATTAGCCTGAATGCTTCCAATTTATTTCAATTGGTAGATCCATTTGATGGTGTAAATGATTTAGAAAGAAAAATAATAAGAACACCGCTAGAGCCAGAAATAACTTTTAGCGATGATCCGCTCCGAATGATGCGTGCCATTCGTTTTGCTTCTCAATTGAATTTCGACATTCATCCACAAACCTTTGCCGCAATAAAAATTCATGCAGAAAGAATCAATATTGTTTCAATGGAAAGAGTGAGTGATGAGCTGCATAAAATCATGTTAAGCCAAAAGCCAAGTATAGGATTAAACCTATTGTTTGAAAGTGGTTTACTCAAGATTATTTTTCCAGAATTACATGCCATGCATGGAGTTGAAATAATTAATAAAAAGGCCCATAAAGATAATTTTTATCATACTTTGCAAGTGGTTGATAATGTTTGTAAAGAAACCAATAACCTTTGGCTCAGGTGGGCTACCTTATTGCATGATATTGGTAAACCCATTACTAAAAAATTTATTGTAGAGGAAGGCGGCTGGACATTTCATGGGCATGAAGACAGAGGAAGTAAAATGGTAACTCGTATTTTTAGGAAGTTAAAGTTGCCACTTAATGAAAAACTTAAATATGTTGAGAAATTAGTTGGGCTTCATCACCGCCCAAAAGCGCTTGCCGAGGATGGGATTACTGATTCCGCAATTCGAAGATTAATTGTGGATGCCGGTGATGACTTGGAGGATTTGTTTACCCTTTGCAGGGCAGATATGACGAGCAAATTTCCAGAGAAAATTAAATTGTATCGAGCAAATTTACTCAAGGTACAAGAACTTGTTAAAGAGGTTGAAGAAAGGGATGCACTTAGAAATTGGCAGCCACCTGTAAGTGGTGAAGATATCATGAATCATTTTAATTTGTCTCCATGCAGAGAGGTTGGCCTTATTAAAGCTGCACTCAGAGAGGCAATACTAGATGGTGAAGTCCCAAATTCAAGGGAGGAAGCTTTTCAAAAAATGATTCAAATTGGTGAAGATATTTTTAGGAAGAAATAATTTCACTAAAATCCTGTAATTACATTTTGCTTTCCACCAAAATTATTCAATATTCGCAGCAAGTATTAATAAAATGGCTGTATATAAATTTAAAGTGTATTTTGAAGATTACGATGATATCTATCGTGTAATTGAAATTAAGTCTACTCAAACTTTTTTAGACCTCCACAAAGGAATTTTGGCAAGCATTAATTTTGATGAAAAGCAACTTGCTTCATTCTTCATGAGTAATGATAGCTGGAAAAAAGGTCAGGAAATTACATTAGAGGATATGAGCGAAGATGAAGCTGCTCCCATTCCGGTTATGAAAGATGCCAAGTTAAGTCAGTATATAATAGATCCTCATCAAAAGATTTTGTATGTATACGATTTTATTGAGTGCTGGACTATGCTCATTGAACTCACAGGTATTAGCAAGGAAGAAAATCCAAAAACAAAATATCCTGTATGCCTGAAATCTGTTGGTTTAGCACCAAAACAATACGATAAAGTGCAGAAATTTGGAATGGTTGATGATAATGAGTTTGATGAAATCACTAAAAATTACTTAGACCATTCAGATGAAGAGCCGGGTGAAATTGCAGATGAAGAAGCAGATGAATTTGGCTTGTTCGACAATGGTGAAGCTGGAGAAGAAACCATTGCTGAGGAATAATACAAGATGCTAAATTTACAACTCAACAAGCCGCTGATTGTTTTTGATTTAGAAACAACCGGCATTAGTATTTCTACTGATCGTATTGTAGAAATTGCTTGTATTAAAGTGCATCCAGATGGGAGAGAAGATACCTTGCATAAACGTATTAACCCGGGTATGCCTATACCTCCCGAGGTAACTGCCATACATGGAATTAGTGATGCTGATGTAGCTCATGAGCCCAGGTTTGAACAAATTGCCAGCGATCTAGCGAACTATATGCAAGGCTGCGATTTTGCTGGATTTAATTCTAATAAATTTGACTTTCCTATGCTGGTAGAAGAATTTCTAAGAGCAGGTGTAGATTTTGACGTAGAAAATCGGAAATTTATAGATGCCCAGCGTATTTTTCATATGATGGAACCGCGCAACCTAAGTGCTGCGTACAGATTTTATTGCAATAAAAATTTGGAGAATGCACATAGTGCCGTGGCAGATACTCAGGCCACTTGGGAAATTATTCAATCTCAAATTACTCGATATCCGCAGCTTAAAAATACCATTGATGAATTGGGGAAAGTTTCAGGTCAAAATAACTTAGTAGACTTGGCAGGTAGAATGGTTTATAACTCAGCAGGTAAAGAAGTTTTTAACTTTGGTAAACATAAAAATAAAACGGTGGAAGAAGTATTCAAAAAAGAACCTGGATACTACCAATGGATGATGGAAAATGATTTCTCACTTGATACCAAGCGCCGTCTAACTAAAATAAAATTACGCATGAAGTTTGGAGAATAATTATTTCTCTAATACCTCATACATATCTAATCTTCTATCTTTCCAATTTAATACGGTGCCTGTGTTTCTTGCACGTTCAAGCGCAGCTAAGTCTAAATCTGCAATTACTACAGTTTCTATATTGGTGCTACATTCACCAGCAATGGCATCTGGTGGAAATGCAAAATCACTTGGTGTATAAATACCAGATTGTGCGTAGTTGATGTCCATATTATCTACTGATGGAATATTTCCAATTGTACCGGCTGTTGCAACAAATATTTGATTTTCAACAGCTCGCGCCTGAGCGCAAATCTTTACACGTAAATGTCCATGTTTTTCATCTGTACTGAAAGGTACAAATAAAATTTTTGCACCTTTGGTACAGGCAATTCTTGCCATTTCTGGAAACTCCACATCGTAACAAACATTAATGGCAATTTTACCACAATCTGTATTGAATACTTTTACTTCATTTCCGGGTTTTACACCCCACCATTTACTTTCATTACTGGTAATATGTATTTTATATTGCTTTTCAAAGGTTCCATCGCGTTTAAATAAATACGAAATATTATATAAATTTTCTCCTTCAACTTGTAAATGGGTACCTGCAATTATATTTATGTTATATTCTAATGATAAGCGTGAAAACAATTCAATATATTCTTTGGTGTAATCGTCTAGCTTTCTAATACTATCCTCGGGGCTCATACTTTTGTACTCATGTAATGAGAGTAATTGGGTGGTAAAGAGCTCAGGAAAAAGCACAAAATCTGATTTGTAATTAGAAGCTACATCTGTAAAGTACTCACATTGCTGTGCAAATTCCCTGAAGGCCCTAATTTTTCTTAACTCATACTGAATGCAACAAATTCTTACCTTTTTCATTAATACGTTTCTTTCACGTATCTCTGGAACATAATCTAAGTTAATCCATTCTAATAGTAAAGCATATCCTTCACTTTCAATGTCTTCTGGTAAATAGTCTTTGATGATTCTTTGAATGGTAAAACCTTGAGATAACTGAAAAGTAACAACTTGATCTTTAATTTTTTTATCAACAACACGTTTGATATAAGCCCTAATTCCAAAATCCTCTGAAAATTTGTGATAATTAGGTACCCGTCCACCAATAAAAATACGTTTTAAGTTTTTTTCTAAACACAAAGTCTTCCGCATCTCATACAACCTACGCCCAATCTTTAAGCCTTGATAATCTGGATGAACCATTACCTCAATGCCATAAAGCGTATCGCCTTCTTCATCATGATTGGTAATAAAACCATTATCACAAATTTCTTTCCAAGAGTGGTCATCATCGTATTCATCCCAACTAACAATGAGACTACTTGCCGATCCAACAATTTTTCCTTCATACTCTACAACCTGCATCCCTTCTGGAAAAAGATTAAATTGACTCTCCAACATGGCAAGGGTCCAAGGATCGTTGTTTGGAAAACAAACCTTAGAAAGTTCCATGATGTCAGTTAAATCAGATTTCTCTGCATTTCTTTCAATCAGTTTTGGCTTACGCGACGGACGGGTTTTCAT
>CANHDN010000036.1 GCA_947459415.1 Bacteroidota bacterium | reverse complement strand
GGTATTGTAGAGTTTATTGACCAAGATACAGAAGAAGCACGTCAGCAATTTGCCAAACCTTTAGAGGTTATTGAGGGTCCGCTTATGGCGGGAATGAATATAGTAGGCGACCTATTTGGTTCGGGCAAAATGTTTTTACCGCAAGTGGTTAAGAGTGCAAGGGTAATGAAAAAAGCAGTAGCTTATTTATTACCTTATATGGATGCCGAGAAGAAATTAAGTGGCGATACCAGCACTTCGCAAGGCAAGATTTTGATGGCTACTGTGAAGGGAGATGTGCACGATATTGGTAAAAATATTGTGGGTGTGGTGATGGCGTGTAATAACTTTGAAATTATTGATATTGGAGTAATGGTACCAGCAGAAAAGATTCTGGAAACCGCCATCAGAGAAAAGGTAGATGTAATTGGTTTGAGCGGATTAATTACACCAAGCTTAGATGAAATGGTTTATGTGGCAAAAGAGATGGAGCGCTTGGGTATGAAAATTCCTTTGCTTATTGGTGGTGCAACTACTTCTAGGGCGCATACTGCGGTAAAAATAGATCCTGTGTATAGCGGTCCGGTGGTGCATGTATTAGATGCTAGTAAGAGTGTACCTGTGGCACAAAGTTTAATTAGCAAAGATCAAATTGAAGGCACTACCAAGCGCATTAAAGAGGAGTACGAGCAGTTTAGAATAGATTATAAAAACAGAAAAAAGGACAAAAATTTTGTAGCCTTAAGTCAGGCGCGCGAGAAGAAAATGGCGCTTACTTATGAGCAAATTGTAGCGCCAACTTTCTTGGGAAATAAAACGTTTATAGATTTTCCTTTAGAGGAGTTAAGAGAGCGAATAGACTGGACTCCCTTTTTCCTTACTTGGGAATTGGTAGGTAAGTACCCACGTATTTTTGATGATAAAATTGTAGGCATAGAAGCCAAGAAATTATTTGAGGATGCCAACAAAATGTTGGATGAGGTAATTCAACATAAATTATTGGAAGCCCGCGCTGTTATTGGTTTTTACGAGGCTAACTCAGCAGGTGATGATGTAATCATAAATACGCCAAATGGCGAGCAAACTTTCCATTTTTTACGCCAACAAAATGAAAAAGCAGCTAACCTGCCTTATTTGTGTTTGGCCGATTTTGTGGCACCCAAAGAAAGTGGTGAAAAGGATTATATGGGATTTTTTGCGGTAACAGCGGGTATAGGTATTGAGCCGTTGATTGAGAAATATGAAGCAGATCATGATGATTATAATAGCATCATGATTAAGGCCATTGCAGATAGGTTAGCAGAAGCTTTAGCAGAGAAAATGCATGAGTTGGTTCGAACCAAATATTGGGGATTTGTGGAAAATGAACAGCTTAGCAACGATGAAATCATCCACGAAAAATACATCAGTATCCGTCCGGCACCGGGCTATCCTGCTTGTCCAGACCATACAGAAAAGCGCAAGTTGTTTGATTTATTGCAAGCAGAAAAAGCAACCAGCATTACGCTCACAGAAAACTTTGCCATGTACCCAACTGCGGCCGTGAGCGGCTTCTATTTTGCCCACCCAGATAGCAAGTATTTTGCCGTTGGTAAAATAGATAAAGACCAGGTAACAGACTACGCACAGCGCAAAGGCGAATCTGTAGCATTTGTAGAAAAATGGCTAGCGCCTTATTTGGCTTATGATAATTAAAGAGAATTGCTTTAATTGTTTATTTTTGAGTAAATATTTAAAGCAATGCTTAAAAAAACCATACCTGTTTCTGCTATTATTCTTGTTTTATTTTTCGGTTTGAACCAAGGCTTTTTTTCATCGGGATCGCGTTCTATTGATGGCATGACGATGAATTTAAAGGCGCGTTTAAAGGCCATGGTTAAAATGTATGCCGACCCTTCACTAGGTACGATTCCGCCTAATATACGCGCATTGGAATTGGCCTATGCCAGCACCTTGCCGGTAGATTTTTCTCAGAATAAATTTGCCATTTGGCAATCTATTGGCCCTTATAATGTGGGTGGCAGAACACGTGCCTTGGCCATAGATGTATTAGATCAAAATGTGTTGTTGGCAGGTGCCGCTACAGGCGGAATTTGGCGCAGCACCAATGGTGGAATTACTTGGTATCAAACCCAAATGAAAGAGGCGCCAACTGCCAATATTACGAGCTTGGTTCAGGATAAAAGAAAAGGGAAAGAAAAAACGTGGTACGCTTCCACGGGCGAATTATATGGTGGTAGTCTGCCCGGCGCATTTTACAATGGCAGTGGCGTGTATAAGTCAACAGATGGTGGCGACACTTGGGTAAAAGCGGGCAATGTAAGCAGTGGTTTAGGCGGATTATCTGGTGCATGGTCTGTTATTCATAGATTAGCCCTGAACCCAACCATTGATAGTGCAGATGTAGTATTTGCAGCCAATTTTGATGGCATTTTTAGAAGCATCAATGGGGGCACCACTTGGACAAAAGTACGCGGTGGAAATTCGCAAGCGAGCAGCTATAGTTATTTTACAGATGTGGCAGTTTCGCCCAAAGGCATTGTGTATGCAACGCTATCTGGTGGTGGTCAGCACCAAGGAATTTGGCGCTCCGCAGATAATGGTAAAACTTGGGGAAACATATCGCCTGATAGTTTTCAATCTGCTTGGGATAGAATTGCTATTGGTATTGCACCTTCAGATGAAAACCAAGTATATTTTGTAGCGCACACGCCTGGCACTGGTAAAGAAAGTAAAACCTTTGAAGGCAGAAGTGAATATAATAGTTTATGGAAGTATACCTATCTGAGTGGTAATGGCAGCGGAGCAGGTGGAACCTGGAGTGATAGGTCAGCGAATATTCCAATTAGCACCGATATTTTTGGTAGTTACATCTCTCAAGGCGGCTATTGTTTGGAGGTAAATGTAAAGCCTGATGATGCCAATACCGTGTTTTTAAGCGGAACTAATTTGTACCGATCAACGGATGGGTTCAACACAAAAAACAATACGCTTATGATGGGTGGATATGGTGTGGGAACCACCTTACCCGATTTTCAATTATTTCCCAATCATCACCCAGATTGTCATGGTGTAGTTTTTTATCCAAGCAATTTTAATAAGATGATTTCTATTCATGATGGTGGATTATCGCTTACGCAAAATTGTATGGCAACATCTGTTGATTGGCAGTATTTAAACAATGGTTATGTAACTACTCAATTTTATACCATAACGCAAGATGCTGCCAGTACCAGCAAGTTTGTGGCAGGTGGCACACAAGATAATGGTACGTATGCAAACATGCAGCCCAGCGCCACCAATAATTGGTATATGCCTTTAAGTTATGATGGTTCATATTGTTTTGTAAAACCGGGTGGAGGTGAGGTGTATTTGTCTATTCAACAAGGAAGAATGCAGAGAATGATATTAGATGCTAATGGCAAGCCCACTCAATATACGCGCATTGACCCAAAAGGCGTAGATAAAAACATTTATGAGTTTATTAACCCGTTTACGCCAGATGCCAATGATTTTAAGGTGCTTTATACGCCTGCACAAACTGTAATTTGGCGCAACAGCGATGTAACTGCCATTCCATTAAAAAGCAAATTAGATAGTAATGCAAGTGCTATTAATTGGACAGAATTAAGCAATACTAAGTTAACCGCAGCGGGCGACGAAATAACCTCTATTTTTAGTTCTAAATCACAAAACGATGTATTGTATTATGGCACCCGCCGAGGAAGGTTGTTTAGACTAAGAAATGCCTCTAATATTACCAGTATACCCGAATTAATAAGTGGAAGTAATTTCCCATCTGCTTATTTACATTGCATTGCTCAAGACCCAACAGATACGGCCC
Organism: Bacteroidota bacterium; assembly: GCA_947459415.1. Lineage (GTDB taxonomy): Bacteria > Bacteroidota > Bacteroidia > UKL13-3 > UKL13-3 > B1. Next base: position 15,819 of record CANHDN010000036.1, on the reverse strand, counting down.
GTTTATTTGCAGTGTTTACTAATTATGGGGTGCAAAGTTTGTTCGAAACCAAAGATGCCGGACTTAGTTGGCAGCCTATTGGAGGGAATTTAGAGCAAACGTCTACTGGGGGTGGTAACGGCCCAAGTTGCAGGTGGTTTACCATTGCGCCAACCCAAGATAGCTTGCTTTATTTTGTGGGAACAAGTACTGGATTGTATGCCACTAAAAAGATAAATGGCATGCAAACCGTATGGACGCGTCAAGGTGCATCTACCATTGGTATGCAACCTGTAACGATGATGCATCACAGAACTACAGATGGCAGAATGCTTGTGTCTACGTATGGCTCGGGTGTGTTTGAGTCTTATGTGAATTCTTTAAATCCTACTACCCGTATAAAAGAAAATGTGTTACATGATTTGGTAGTGTATCCAAACCCAACATCTCATTATATTTGGATAAAAGGCTTGCCAAATGAAACTAGTATTCCATACCAAATTTATGCAACGAATGGCACAAAAGTAAAGGATGGTTTTATGCCAGCAAACGAAGGTTTAGATATTCGTTTATTAGAAGCTGGTGTGTATATTCTAAAGCTACAATATGAAGGTAAATGGTTCTCAAAAACCATTATTATAAAATAAATTATCCCCGTAAATCGGAATTTTAACTTCTGATTTTCGGGGATAATTTATTATTTTTTGATGTTTTTATAGGGTTTTGGCTTTCTATGTGCTTCTATTTTCTTCCCTTTTCTTTGCTTTTTTAACTTTGTGTTGCGGCATCTTATGGTTATTTTTGCGTTTCAATTTTTAAAAAGTAAAAGTATTCACTGTGCAAAAATATTTAATAAAAGACCTTGCAGATTTTGAAGGTCAGGAAGTTACCTTATTAGGTTGGGCAAGCAATAAACGTGAAAGTAAAGGTTTAGTGTTTGTTGTATTACGTGATGGTACAGGTTGGTGTCAATGTGTAATTAGCTTAGATACAATTGGAGAAACCCTTTTTGAAGAGGCGCGAAAAATTACCTTAGAAGCTTCTGTTTCCCTAACTGGCTTAGTAGTTAAAGATGAGCGCCAAATGGGAGGTTTTGAGCTTCAAGTAAACGCGCTTGAAATACTAGGTGAATCTGCAGATTACCCCATTGCTAAAAAAGAGCATGGAGTAGATTTTTTAATGGATAAGCGCCATCTTTGGTTACGTAGCCAACGCCAATGGGCTATTATGCGTATTCGTAATAAGATCATTTTTTCTATTCATGAGTTCTTTCAATCGAAGGGCTTTGTGCAAATGGATGCGCCACTATTTACTGGAAACGCTTGTGAAGGAACCAGTAATTTATTTGAAACAGACTTCTATGGAGATCCTGCTTATTTGAGTCAGAGCGGCCAATTATACGGTGAGGCCATGGCCATGACTTTGGGTAAAATTTATACGTTTGGTCCAACTTTCCGTGCAGAGAAATCGAAAACGCGCCGGCATTTGAGCGAGTTTTGGATGATTGAACCAGAAATGGCATTCTATGATATTTTTGATAACATGGATTTAATCGAAGATTTCTTGCGCAGTGTGGTTACAGCCGTGTTAGATTCTTGCGAAAAAGAATTGGCTATTATTGGCAGAGATACTGCTGTTTTAAAGAATATTATTAAGCCTTTTCCTCGTTTAACCTATGATGAGGCAGTGCGCATCATTAAAGGGGAGCAAGATGTAAACGGACAAAATTCTATTGTGTCGCTAGAGAATGAGCTTAAAGCAGTTCAGGAGCGCATTGGGTTGGTTCAGACCGAAATTGCAGAGCGCGAAGCCAAGATTAAAGTACCTGGTATGAAGAAGGGTGAAATTGGTTTTAACCAAGCGCAAATAGATAAGTTGAAACAAGAGTTAGGCGATTTGCAAGAGCAAGAAAGAAATATTCCGCAGTGGTTAAACAGTGCGCGTAATTTTGAATATGGCAACGATTTAGGCGGTAGCGATGAAACCGTAATTACGCGTTTGTTTGATGTGCCAATTATGGTGTATAACTGGCCGCATGAGGTAAAGGCTTTCTATTTAAAGCGCGACCCAGATAACAGTAAATTTGCCCGTGGGGTAGATGTTTTGGCTCCAGAGGGATACGGTGAAATTGTTGGTGGTGGTGAACGTGAAACCAATGAGCAATTACTTATTGAGAAAATTAACGAGCACCAATTGCCCATGGAAGCTTTTGAATGGTATTTAGATTTGCGTCGTTATGGAACCGTGCCGCACGCAGGTTTTGGTTTAGGCTTGGAGCGCCTTGTTACTTGGCTTTGTAAATTGCCGCATGTACGCGAGAGTATTCCGTTTCCAAGAATGTACGGAAGGTTGTTGCCTTAATGAAGTATGTTTACCTAACATATAAACGTTTCTTTGTTTTTCTTGTTTTCTCACATGTTTTGTTCGGTGCTAAAGCACAAGAGAAAAGTAAATTAGAAACGCTTGTTGATAGGGCTTATTCTGTTATTGAAGGACCTGCCACTAAACCCAAGAAAAACTATTTTTATGTGGTTCCAATTTGGGCTATTTCACCAGAAACTGGAATTAAATTAGGAGGGAGTTTTGGATATGTATTTAAAACAATAAACGACAGTATTACGCGTCCTTCTTCAATCAGATTAAATACATCTTATACCCAATTAAATCAGTTTAATATTAGGCCACATGTAGATATTTTTTTTAAGCAAAATAGCTATAACCTAAAGGCGCAATATGTATTTAATGATTTTAATGAATATTATTGGGGTATTGGCAATACTGCGCCAGAATCTGCCAAAGAGATTTATCATTTTAAACAACATCGATTAACAGCTAGGTTTGTTAAGCAAATTTTTAAGAATTGGTATGTTGGTCCTCAATTTTTATATGAAAGAATTTATAACATAAATTTTTTCGAGTCTAGTAATAACCAGCCACGTAATGTTCCCGGCATGAATGGTTATGAAGTATTAGGTGCAGGGTTGGCTTTGGCATTTGATAATCGAGACAATGTGTTTTTTCCTACTTCGGGCGCCTATTTAGAAATAAGTAATCACCTGTTTTTAAATGAAAACTTGAATACCTATCGTTTTAAGGCGGTGCTGATGGATTTAAGAAAATACATACCCATAGGTAAGAAGGACGTTTTTGCCATGCAATTTTTGGGAAGCTATAATGGCGGATTGGTTCCTTATAGGCAAATGCCAACCATTGGGAATGAAATGATTATGCGGGGGTATTACAATGGCAGATTTAGAGATGATCATTATGTTGCTTTTCAGGCAGAACTTCGCAAATCTATTTGGGGGCCACTTGGTATGGCAGTCTTTGGTGGTTTTGGGAACGTAGGTAGAAATTTTTCCGATTTAGGAATAGCTATAAAGCCTAATTATGGGATAGGCTTACGAGGGATGATGATCAGAAAAGAGCATTTAAATGCCCGATTAGATCTGGGTTTTGGCGAAAAAAATATAAGAGGCGTATATATTACTATTTCCGAAGCTTTTTAGTGCTTTTGGTAAGGGCAATGCCTGCAATTATTTTTGCAGCAATAACCTCTCTGAAGGTGATAGTTTGCAGTAAACACCATGAACCCATTTTCATAATAATAATGTTCTCCTGCTACCAAAGCACCTTTAGACAAACTTGATTTAGTATTTGAACTTGTTTCTTTTTTATTTGGTTCTTGCATAAAAATTTCCAGTATTTATGTGGGTATGAAAACTCCCTTTTAATTGGCCAGATAAATCATATCTAAACACCTCACTTCTTTGAACATAATCCTTTGCATCAGATACTAGAATTTCTTTGTTGTAAGGCTCATAGCCTAAGGTATAAAAGTTTTTATTTCCTGCTTTTACAAGGGCATGAGCCGGCAATAGGGTATCACTTACATTCATGGTGTATAGGTCTTTGTTGAGCCAAAATAATTGATTTTTTTGCTCGTTTATTTCTAATCTGCGTGGTGTTTCTCCACTCGCAAATGAAAGTTGCAGAACAAGCTCGCCTGCTAAATTAATCTTACTTAAAGATGGCAGAATGGGCGCTTTGCCGTTACTGAGCACCCAAATATTATTGGCAAAATCTTGACGCATGTATTGTGGTCCATAACCTGTGTATATGCTATCTATGATTTGATCATTTGCTATATTAATTACATAAACAAATGGAGATTCAACACCACATACAAATGCTTTGTTGTTTATTAAAACCATTTCTTCTGTCCATCCCTTAATCGCAATTTTATTTGAAATTTGAAAAGTATTTAGGTTGACTGCATACACTGCATTTTCATATAAATCGCTTACATAAGCTTTTTGAGAACTTACAGGTAAAAAGTATCTAGGAGAATTAAAACCAGTAATGGTGTTTGTTTCCTTCCATGTTTTCGTATTCAATATGCTAATCTTTTGAGAATTATTAACTACTAAATAAAGCTTGTCTTGAAAGCTACAAATAGATTGTAATACATCGCCAATTCCCTTTCCGTTGTGGGCTTTATAAATATCTGGCTGAACCGAACCATTTATTGGATTATAAAAGCTTAAACTGGCATTTCTCCATTGAAAATTACCTTCATTAGCAATCAATATGCCAAGCATATTACTATCTGGAACTTGTGGAATATCTTCCACAAGTTGCACAGGTGTTTTGTCACATGAAACAAATAGTAAAAAGCTGCAAATTAGTATGTAAAAGATCTTCATTATTGTAAAAATGCCAGTTTATATTTGCTTTTATTCTTTAATTATTTTTTGCACACTTATCCCTAAATTATGTTTTAATTGAACAAGGTAAATTCCGCGTTCTAATGCTTCAATATCTATCACACTTTCTTTGCTTTGCAGCACACGTGATCCATGTAGATTAAAGATTTCAATTTCGTTAATTTTCTCGCTACAATCAATATTCAGTATGGTTCTGGCAGGATTTGGGTAAATAGAAAGATTAATGTTTTTCTCCTGTTTCTCAATGCTCATTAATTCATCACCCATATTATCTATACAAAAATATAAAGGAGTATTAATTCCAAAAACACCTGTATCAGATGAGTAAAATTTGAATGTAATACTATCTACTGTTCCAAATGAAGTAAGGTCTACCCATTTCCAATCTTTTAAAATATAATCCTCGGCATTATTACTGAATCTAAAATCGGCTAAATAAACCTCTGATGTGGTATCTGCTGGGATTCCACCGTTTTTCCAGCCGCTAATTTTTATTTTAAAATAATCTGGATCATTGCCACTTGTGCCTCCAAATTTTTTGGTAAAATTACTGCCCTCTTTCATGTCATAATAGGCATAGGTGCTATTGGTTATATAGAATCCACTAACAGGTTTGCCTTTGGCACTCCCTTCTATGAGAATATTTCCTTTACTATAGTATACACCATAGTTGGAGGAGTTCCATCCACCACCTGTAATAGAACTATATTGATTAGTAAAACCTCTACTGCTATCATCTTTCATATTAGAAACGGCAATACCACTCCAAAAACCCCCAAAGGATGAATCGTAGTTGTTTCTGAAATAGAAATCACCACTTTTAAAACCTCCAGAAAAATTACTTCCATTGTTAAAAGAATTGGGAGATAAACTAATGTTTTCAAATGTAGCCACATTTTGTGCAGCCGCTAAGTTAAACGCTAATGCAAGGATTAAAAATCCTACTGATTGTACTAATTTTTTCATATTATAATTTAAAATTTAGGGAGAGTTGATAATTTACAAGGGGCATGGCTTGGTTAACTATTAACTGATAACTGGTATTAAAAAGATTATTTACTAATATTTGGGTTTGCCAATTCTTGCTAAACCAATTCCATTTCTTACTCAGGTTAATGCCATGTAAACTAAATGGCATTAACCAATTACTATGATCTGAGCTTACAAATCGGGTTCCTATGTAATTGTATAAATATTGAATGGAGAAGTTTCCTTTAATCCATTGAACTTGCATTTGGTGTTTTATGCGTGGCGTATAAATGAGTTGTTTGCCCAAGGAAGCATCATTGATTAGGGTGGATGCTTGGTTGGTAGTTTGCGTGTAATCGTGCATGCCACTGAATATGATTTCACTTTTCTTTCTATTTCGGAGTCTTATTTGCCAAGATAATTCAAAGCCCCTGCTCCACACCTGATATACATTCATGGGTGTGCTCAAATTACCCCCTGCTGGCACCCAAATAATCCAATTATGAATGTGTTTATTAAAATGGGTGATGTTCCCGCTAATAAGTGCGCTTTTCCCAGTATAGCCTCCTTTATAGTTTTTGAAGTTTATGGATTTAAATCCATGTATACTAAGCTCTTGATTCCAACCAAATTCTGGCTTGAGATTTGGGTTGCCCATATTTGGCCAATGCAAATCGTTGAAAGTGGGTAGTCTGTAATTACGAGACACATTTCCATCAATATAAAAGTTTGGAGATAGTTTATAACTTGCTCCATAAGCTGGCATTAATGGAATGGCTGTGCCATTTACCCATTCTTGTCGTATAGAAATTTGCTGTTTGATGCGCTGATTGAATAGCTGAATTTTAACACTGCTAAACAGGGCCATTTTATCTTCTTGCCAGGGTGTATTTGCTTCTCTGAGTGTTGCTCTGTTTTGTTGAATCATGGCACTTCCATGCCATTGAAATTTATTTGTCAGATAAAATTGATCAATAAAGGCAGTAGTGCTGCTTGCTAAGCTATTACTTTCTTTAATTTGATTATTTTTAAAACTAATAACATCAATAAAATGGGCAGCTCTGGCTTGTAATTCATATGCTTTTTGTTTGATGGAATATTCAAACATGAGTTTTGCAGATTCATCTTTTTGCTGCGCATATTGATTTACGCTATGCAAACTAGGAGGAATATTTCTTTCATGGCTTTGTAGCCAACTTCTAATTTGTATGTGCTGTTTTTCTGAAATTTGAAAAGCAAATTCTTGAAGCCAAACCTTATTTTTCCTTTGGGCATTCTCTGCGTATTGTGTAGGCAATGTGTTAGGATCAACCGCAAGGCCAGCATTCGGTTGAAGTGCATCGATTGGTTTAAAAGCAAAATTGTTTTCGGCATGTTCTACAAATAACTTTTGTGCTATTTGCCACTTGGCTCCGCCATAATTGTATTTTACACCTATTAAATTGGTTCCAAAACTTCCATTGCCTAATAAGACATGAACGTGATGACCAGCTTGTTGGTTTATTTGATTGTTTAAATGAACAGTACCTCCAATATTTCCAGAGCCAAATAATACAGACTGACTTCCAAACTGAATATCTATATTATCTATCAGAAAACTAGGAATGTGGTTTAAATCTACTTGTCCGTTCATTGGATTTTGCAAATTAAAGCCATTCCAAATAATGGCCGTGTGATTGGCATTTCCACCTCTAAAGCTTGGTGTTGCTAGCATGCCTGGTCCGTACGACTTAATAAAAACCGGACTTTTAAAGGCCAATACCCCAGCAATAGATTGTTGTTGGAATGGGTTTAGCTGATTTGAGTCTAAGAAAAGCATTTTGCTTCCTGTATAAAATTGAGGATAGCGAGTGCCAGAAACTTTTACAATTTGTAAAAGTTTGTTGGTATCTATCTTAGATGCAACCATGGCAAAAGAAATAGGTTTAGCCGCCCATGCCGCCATGTTCCATATGCACACACAAATAAATACACCTAAGCTCTTGCTCAAAATAATGGGTTTTTATTCGGGGGAAAAGAAAAGGTATAGCAAATACTGCCAAGCAAGATTTGGTTCACCCCGACTTTTTTTCCCGAAAGTCTTGTTGAATAATTACTCTGGCAGGTCTTCTGACTTACACCTTCTTTTTCTGCCTTCCCATTTATTTGCATAAAAAGTGGCGTTGAGAGAAAAAGAAATGAATGATTGCTCATTCGGTGCTTACAGCAGCGGGTACTGTCTAGGATTTACACCTAAGTTCCCTTTTAATGAAAGTAGCATCATGAATGATACTCAATCAACCAAAAGCAATGCAAAGCTAATTTTTTTTAAATCAAATGCAATTTAATTTGGTTCCAACCAGGCTCATGATTGATTTATCATTGAACCTCATACGCGCCAATACTGGGCGAAGCAGTGTTTCTATTTCTGCTTTTTAAATCTAATAGCACACCCACATTGGTTCCGGCATTTCTGCAAGGTGAGTTTGCTTCCAAATCAAATTCTGCTTTAGAAACATTAATAAATTTAGGATCCTTGTTCAGGATATTCCCATTTACATTTAAACTCGAATTTTTAGATTTAATGAGGCAGTTTTCCAGAATTGGGTTACTAATTGGTATTCCATTAGCATCGTTATTGATGAAAAACTCGTCGTCTAGGTTGCCATAAATAATATTATTTTGAACTTTTATTTGTAATGGATAACTAAATAGAATATTTCCAGAGGCAGATCTGCCGGGTGAATTACTCAAATAGAATCCTGGATCTTTTCTGCCTGTAATTTGGCTTTGCGAAGAGAAAGTATTGTGAATGAGTGTATAGGTTCCGCCTAATTCTCCAATGAATGTAAATAGCCCCGTATTTGCCACTAAGTTATTTTCTGCATAAATGTTGGCAGAGTAGTTTAAAAGGCCACATGCACTCATATTTCTGATGATAGAAGATTTGAGTGTTAACCCGTATTGTCCCATCGTTGGCATTGAGTCTACTTCAATCCCAATATATCCATTTTTAATGATGGCACCTTGGATCACATTTCCGCTACTGCCAGGTAAAAACCTGATGCCTATCCATTGACCGGGGAATTCTTTATAATCATCATCGAGTCTGCTGCCCTGAAAAACAGCAGGTTTTTCTATGGTTCCATTTACAATTAAAGTTCCCTGAACCAAGATACAAGAGCGATTATAATTGTGAATTTGAGTTCCTGCTTCTACCGTTAGGGTGCAAGCTTTGGGTATTAAAATAGAATCATAAATAACAACTGGTTTATCACTTGTCCAGAGCAGGTTTCCGTTGTTACAATCTAATACTTCATTTTGATAGTAGTTGGCATCTTGGGTCCAAGCAATTAAATCTACATCTTGTTTTATTCCATTGGTTTCAAACAAAATTTGATCGCTTACAATAAAAGGAGTATTACTACCAACCGGGTCTATGTATGCTTGAACAAAAATGTAGATACTGTCGTTTCCCCTAATTTCTATGTCATTAAAGACAGTTCCTGCTCTGCCATCTACATTGAGTTTAAATAGGCCATAAAAATTGCCCAATAAACTAATATTTGTTTTTACCGCATTGGCTGCAGGGTTGGTAACACGAACCTGTAAGGTGATACTTCGCGGAGAATTTGGATTGCTACCCAGTTTTGAAAAAATGGTATCAAAAAAAACGGTATCTGTAGAAAATTGCAAGGATACTGCATCCTTCGTGAATAAGTCGTTTTTGCGGCAAGATTGTGCAAACAGGCCAATTAAAAACAGAATGAATAGATATGGAATTATTTTTTTCAAGTAGGCAAAGGTAAGTTTTTATTAAATGCTGTAACGTTCAATTATCCATTCTGGTATAATGGCAGCCCTGGCTGTTTTAAGATCTATCATTGTATAATTAAAATAGCCTGTGCACGATAGCTTTTGGGTCTCTTTTTTTAATATTTCAAAATTAACTTTTACCCCATCTTTTTGCATTTCATCTATATAGGTTCGAACCAAAATTTCATCCCCTAAAACCAAGGGCCTTTTATATTCTATAAAGGTATTTTTAACTACCCAGCCGTAACCATGTTTGGTGAATTCTGTAATTGGCATTTTATAACACCTATTCATCTGATCAAAACGAGCTGCCAACACATAGTCTATATACTTGCTGCTGTGAACGTGCTGGTTCATATCTATATCATCTGGCCTCACTTGCAAAATGCTCTCGAACTTACTTTTGTTTAATTGAAACATGTGTCAAAAATAGGTAATCAAAACAATTTCGATAAAATTTTCTTATTTTTGATTAGACCATTGTTTATGTTTGTTTTACGTTGAACCGATTATTTGCCATATTATATTTGTTATTAGTGCCATTTTGCTTGCAAGCAACGCATTTGGTTGGCGGTATTATTGAGCTCAGACATATCAGTGGAAGTTCCTACCAATTAACGGTTCGTGTGCTCAGAGATTGCGAAAATGGCAGTCCAGACGCCTATTTTGATAATTCGATTACCGTTGGAATTTTTGAAAAGAATACGCACACAAAAAAATCTCAGTTTACCCTAAATTTTTCGAGAGTAAATGATGATACCTTGAAGTTTACCGGGGATAATTGCGCCAGTGTTGCCACGGGTTGCACGCACGTGGGTACTTACAGGTCAAATATTAACCTGGCAGACAATGTATACAATAGCAACAATGGGTATTATTTGAGTTATCAAAGATGCTGTAGAAATGGAATTATAGAAAACATTGTTAATCCGGGTTCTGCTTCGCTAACCTTGTATGCAGAAGTGCCTAATTTAAGAACTGTAAAAAATAGCACCCCTCGCTATACTAACAACCCCAATACCTTAATGTGTACAAATAATTTGTATACCTACAATATGGATTTTGTGGATGATGACGGAGATGAACTGAGATATTCCTTCATAGAACCTATGAATGGGAACTTGGATAGAAATAACCCGCAATCTAATAACGCTACAGCTGGGCCCTATTCTAATACTGTATGGAGAAATGGCTATGATAATACCAAGCCAATTTTAGGCTCGGCCCCATTAACAATTCACCCAACTACCGGACAAATTTCTTGCAATCCTAATGCTCCTGGCGTTTATGTGGCAAGTATTCGGGTAGAAGAATTTAGATTCGGAATAAAGATTGGTGAGGCAAGATTAGAATTACAATATACTGTATCAAATTGTCCAAATAATCCGCCTATTGCAAGTGTTATCATGGTAAACGGACAATTGTTAATGCAAGATACCGTTGAAATTCAAATCCCAGAAAAAGCATGTTTTAAAATTAGGGTAGTAGATTTAAATGATTCCGTTTATTTAAAAATTCGAATGGGAAGTTTAGATTCGAGTATTGTTAACAGGCCAATTTTTGATACCCTGAGTGCTGGCTATAGGTTAGCAGAAACCGAAGTTTGCTGGCAATCTGCTTGCGAAATGGAAAAGCTAAATACGGGTGTACCTTTCTTTGTATATGCTTTTGATAATGGATGCCCTTTTTCTAAGAATGCTTCTGCTCAATTTGTGGTTAAGTTTATTCCCATGAAGGTTACAAATGCTACTGATTTATTATGCATGACTTTAGAAAATAACGCAGCCACTTATGTATACTATGGAGATTCTACCAGTAATACCGATCCTAATTTTGGGGGTTATTTGGTTTACAGGGGAATTAACTATCAAAACTATCAGATTATTGATACGGTTACAGCCAAAAATAAGCGATTTTTCTACGACCCTAATACGCCCAATTATAGTAAGATAAACTATACTTATTTTATGCGCAGCGTTAATAAGTGCGGAATTATTGGCCCGAGTTCAGATACCTTATCTACCTTTGAGCAGCTTTCTTATATTCCTCAAAAGCAGTATTTAAAATATGTAACTGTAGTAAATAATGAAACACTTGAACTAGAGTGGCCAGAAAGCAATGAAAGGGACTTTGCAAGGTACTTTCTATATAAAAACAAAAGAGGGGAGTCTCAATTTAAATTATTAGCCACCTTTGAAAATGTAAATGAAACAAAATTTACAGACAAGGATGTACATGTTTCAGATACTTCTTATTGTTATCATCTGGTTATGAAAGATACCTGTGATAATTTAGGCCCACAGGGTAAAGTGGCTTGTTCTATTGTACTTCGTGGAAAGGCAGAAAAGTACATGAGTAGGTTAAATTGGCAAGAATATATTGGATGGGCAGATGGGGTTCAAACTTATGAATTACATAGGGCAGACCCGGCAAACGACTTCTCAATAGTGAGTAAGCAAAAACCAGAAGTTTTTACCTGTATCGATGATCAGTTAAACTTAAATGAGGGTTTATTCTATTATTATATAAATGCCAAGCAAAAAGATGATGCTTCATCCGTTAATTTTTTTAATGCAGAGAGCAGGTCTAATACTATTTTTTTATATCAAGCTCCAATTGTTTATGCGCCAAATGCTTTTACCGCCAATGGTGATGGATTAAATGACAGTTACCAATGGGTACCAGTTTTTGTCAAAGATTTTAATATTCAGATATTTGATAGATATGGAGAGCGGGTTTTTACAACCAATAATAAAAATGAACCTTGGGATGGAAAGTATAAAGGGTCGCCCTGCCAAGAAGCTGTTTATTTTTATATAATCCGATATACGGGTTGGGATGGTTCTGACGAGTCTCAATCTGGGAATTTCACCTTGTTGAGGTAATATTCTTTAAGTCAACATCTTGCCCTATTTTTTTCAAAATGGGAATTTTCTTAATTCACAAGTTATTAACTTTTATTTGCCTGAGGTTGAAAAACATGGCAAATTTAGTGGGTAAAACCTGAACCATCCTTCCACCTTTTGCGTTTGAAATTGTAATTTTACCAGCTCAAAAAAAGGAAAAAAGTGATGTCAGAAGAAACACCTGTATTATTAAGTAAGCGCAAGAATATTCAAGTTTTATTGGATTATTGTTTAGATCAACGCATAGCTTTTACAATTACGCCTCGTGCTATTTCGCATGATGATTATGAGATTGAAGTGCATATTAGTGGCATTAAGCAAGCCATTGCATTAGGGATGTTTGTGAAAGAAAACAAATTTGAAGTTACTGGAATGGGTGATTTAGTAAAGCCAAAGCCTATTGCCCCTAAGAAAACAGAAACCAAGCCAGAGATGAAATCGGAGCAAAAGGAAAGCAATGTATTTACTCCTACCAATGAGGCTCCATCAACCCCACAAGTGCCTGTTAAAGAAGAAGGTGCTTTATTAAGTTTTGACTTAAATGTTATCGGTAACTAATTAAAGAAATATTAGTTGTTGCCATATTTAAGATTTCGTTGTGTGTGGTAACGCAGCGAAGATTTGATTGATTACGCAAGAATGGGAGCCTCGGCTCCTATTCTTGTTTTATTAGCTTACCTTTGCCAAAGTATGCAAGCGTTTTTAGAAGAAGAATTAGATGCTCCAGAAGAGCAGGAGCTGTTCGAACATTTTAGAATGTTAGTGGATAAAGGCCAAGGCTTAATCCGTATTGATAAGTTTTTAATGAACCGCATTGAAAATGCCAGCAGAACAAAAATTCAAGCTGCGGCCGATGCTGGTTCCATACTTGTTAATGAAAAGCCTGTTAAATCTAGCTACAAAGTAAAGCCGCTCGATTTAATTTCTATTGTTCTACCCACTCCTCCAAAAGATACTGAAATTGTTCCTGAGGATATACCGCTTAATATCATATACGAGGATGCAGACGTGCTGCTTGTAAACAAAGTGCCCGGCATGGTGGTTCATCCTGGATATAACAATGTGAGTGGTACATTGGTAAATGCACTTGCATTTCATTTGCAAAACGAAGATTTTATTAAAGAAAATAATATTCGCCCGGGTTTAGTTCACCGCATAGACAAAAATACTTCCGGAATTTTGGTCATTGCTAAAAACGAAATTGCCATGACTCATTTGGCAAAGCAGTTTTTTGACCACAGCATAGAACGTAGTTACCAGGCATTAGTTTGGGGAGATCTTGCAGAAGATCAAGGTACCATAACAGGATACATTGGAAGGAGTGCACGAGATAGAAAGGTTTTTCAAATGTACGACGATCCGGAGAAGGGTAAATGGAGTGTTACTCATTACAAAGTGTTGGAACGTTTGGGCTATGTTACATTAATAGAATGTAGGCTAGAAACCGGCAGAACCCATCAAATTAGGGTTCACCTCAAAAGCATAGGTCATCCCATATTCTCGGATAGCACCTATGGCGGAGATTATGCGGTGAAGGGAACTACTTTTACAAAGTATAAGCAATTTGTAGAAAATTGTTTTGCGCTGATGCCAAGGCAAGGCTTACATGCCAAATCGCTCGGGTTTATTCATCCTAAAACCAAAGAGAAAATATTTTTTAATAGCAATTTACCAGATGATTTTACCAGCGTTTTAGATAAATGGAGAAATTATATTCAATACGTACCCATAGAAGCTAAAGACGATGATTTGTCTAAAGACAAGGAAACGCAAAAGCTATTAAACCTGAAAAAATAATTGGATCAGACCGAGGTATTGCCTATTTCTATTTGAAACAAATATTTGAGGGCAAGAATGAGGATGGTCCAAAAGCTAAACGATATAAACATAATCATTTTGATGCGCCATTTGTTGGGCTCAATGCTGGCAGCTAAAATGGTACCAAGCGGCGGAGTAAGTAATATTGGAGTAAGAAAGGCAATGCCCCAAACTTCGTATTTTCTGATAAATAGCACTAGTTTTCTGGTTAAGAATTTAAACTTTACTGGCTTGGGCTTTTTTGGGAAAAAACGGTAGAATATAGATAAAATTAGGGCCCACAGATACAAATACACCAACACACCCAGCATTCCTCCGCCAATGGTAAGTAGCAAAATTTCTAAGGGGCTGAACCCAAATCCAATGGCAAAACTTATTCCAACAATATATTTAACGGCGCTCCAAAGCATCACCGTTAGTATTTTTAGTATTATTTCCATTTACTTGTTTTGGTAAGCATCTATTGCCTTGCGCACGCTACCGTGCTTGGTAAGTAATGCTTCGGCTTTTTTCTCAGAAATCTTTAGCTCTTTTACAATCATATTTATGCCACGCTTTACTAACTTGTGGTTACTCATGCGCATATCAACCATTTTATTGCCTTTCACCTTTCCAAGTTTAATCATTAAACTAGTACTAATCATATTTAATACTAATTTTTGTGCAGTTCCGGCTTTCATACGTGTACTACCCGTAACAAATTCTGGACCCACTACCACTTCTACCGGATAGGCTGCAACACTGGCCAAAGGCGAATTTTTATTACAAGTAATACAGCCTGTTTCTATTCCATTTTTATTGGCCTTTTCAAGTGCTCCAATTACATAGGGTGTAGTGCCACTTGCAGCAATTCCGATTACAAAATCTTTCTCATTTATTTTATGTTTTTGAAGGTCTAACCATCCTTGTTCTGCATTGTCTTCTGCAAATTCTACCGCTTTACGAATGGCCTTATCTCCACCAGCGATAATACCTACCACCAAACCAAAAGGAACGCCATAGGTGGGTGGGCATTCACTGGCATCTACAATTCCCAATCTGCCACTCGTGCCTGCACCTAGGTAAAATAATCTGCCACCATTTTTCATTTTTGTATAAGCGGCCTGAACCAATTTTTCAATTTTCCCTAAAGATTTTTCAATCGCAAAAGGAACGCTTTGGTCCTCTAAATTAATTTGTTGCAATAGTTCTTTAGTAGACATTTGCTCCAAATGATCATGCTTAGATTCTGCTTCTGTGGTTCTGATTATTTTTTTTGTTGTACTCATTGCTTCAATTAATTAAATGCCCCATTATATTTGCTCAATCCGAATCCAAAAATATGGCAAATAATCAACATAAATGGCAGCCTTTTATCTATTCCCTCATTTTATCCATTGGCTTGTTGCTGGGAATTATTTTAAAGCCTTCGGGTAGCATAAGTAATATCATAGGTAGCGATAATAAATTTTCAGAATTATTATCTATCATTAATCAGTCTTATGTAGATACGGTTAATATGGCCGAGTTAGAAAATAAAGCCATGAATGAATTATTATATAACTTAGATCCGCATTCTGTTTACATACCTGCTACAGACCTAAAACAGGCTAATGAGCAATTAGAAGGAAACTTTGAAGGGATTG